>JAEWHQ010000356.1 GCA_023387715.1 Pseudomonadota bacterium
TAATAAACGTCATCGTCGCAAAACAAAATATCTCGTTCCTTGCCCCAGTTGTCTTTCACAGCAGGCAACACTTTTGTAGCGGGGCCGTAATCAAAATCTGTCCGGCAAATCGTCACCCCTTCCGGCACTTGCGGCAGCGTGCCAGTCCACTCCGGGAATCTTTTATAACTCGGAGGGATATAAAGATTGATCTGATCCGCACGATGCTTCTGGTTTAACAGAGATTTAAGTGTCGGAGTAATTTTGTCAAAACGTGGTGGAATAGTCGTCAGCGTAATAATCATTAAACGGCCTAAAAGCCTTCTGGCAGGAGAATAGAAGATAACCCTCCTTTACAAAGCGATTATGACTACTCAACGACAAAATGACGATATCCCCTCACTTAATATAACATTTCAAATCAACATCGCATCGCATAGTCACGATAGCAAAAACAAATTCACCCTTGCAGAACAGTCGGAGAACAAGCTATACCCGTGGCACTCAGGAAAAGCGCACATAGTACCTGATGCCATCCTTGATCTTTTATTTATATGAGTACACTCTCAAGCAATGTCTGACTTTCCTGACGATATGCCCTTTTTTGGTGAACCGGATGCCCCACGCAAACCGCAAGAGCGGCAAGCCGGTGCAGAACCAAGTGGTATTGCAGCGCGCGCTATGGCTGCGCGCAATCAACAACGCGGCGAACCGGCATATTTGACAGGATTAAATCCGGAACAGCGTCTGGCGGTTGAAACAACAGAAGGCCCTGTGCTGGTGCTTGCCGGTGCGGGAACAGGTAAAACACGCGTTCTCACCACCCGTATTGCACATATTATCAATCAGGGGCTTGCTTATCCGAGTCAGATTTTGGCCGTTACATTTACCAATAAAGCAGCACGAGAAATGCGTGAGCGTATTGGTGTCTTGCTGGGGGACTCGGTTGAAGGCATGCCATGGCTCGGCACCTTCCACTCCATCGGTGTCAAACTTTTGCGCCGCCATGCAGAGCTTGCACATTTGCGCTCTGACTTCACCATTCTGGATACCGATGATGTCATTCGTCTCATCAAGCAATTAATCCAAGCCGAAGGTCTGGACGATAAGCGCTGGCCTGCCCGCAGCTTCGCCAATATGATTGACGGTTGGAAAAACAAAGGTTTGAGCCCATCGGAAATTTCCGAAGGTGATGCCCGTGCTTTTGCGAATGGTAAAGGACGCGAGCTTTACGAAGCCTACCAGAACCGGTTGCGCACGCTCAATGCTTGTGATTTTGGCGATCTGCTGCTGCACCCGATCCGCATTTTCCGTACTCATCCGGATATTTTGCGCGAATATCATCAGAAATTCCGCTACATTCTGGTTGACGAGTATCAAGATACCAATACGGCGCAATATATGTGGCTGCGCCTATTGGCACAGCGCCCGCAAAACAAAACCCGCACCGACAATCCGGATGGTTTTTCTGCCCAGCAAGGCGTCAATCTGTGCTGTGTGGGTGATGATGACCAGTCGATTTATGGCTGGCGCGGTGCGGAAGTTGACAATATCCTGCGTTTTGAAAAAGATTTTCCGGGCGCTGCCGTTATCAAGCTGGAACGTAATTACCGTTCCACCGCCCATATTCTGGGCGCTGCCGGTTATTTGATTTCCCATAATGAAGGACGGCTTGGCAAAACACTTTTCACCGATGCTCCTGATCCGGATGATGCTCGCGTGCAAGTGCATGCCGCATGGGATTCGGAAGAAGAAGCCCGCGCTGTCGGCGAAACTATCGAACAAGCTCAACGCCACGGCCATAAGCTGAATGACATGGCTATTCTGGTGCGTGCGTCTTTTCAGATGCGCGAATTTGAAGATCGTTTTGTCACACTCGGCCTCAATTACCGCGTCATTGGCGGCCCGCGCTTCTATGAGCGCCTCGAAGTCCGTGATGCGATGGCCTATTTGCGCGTTGTGGCGCAAGGCGCTGATGATTTAGCCTTTGAACGCATTCTGAATACGCCGAAACGCGGCCTTGGCGATGCATCCATGCGCCAAATTCACGATTATGCGCGCGAGCGCGGCATTCCGATGCTGGAAGCCGCCCATGATTTGGTGCAAACAGAAGAGTTGAAGCCAAAACCACGCTCAGCACTGCGTGAAGTGGTTGAGAACTTCTATCGCTGGCAATCGCTGATCGACATTACCCCGCACACGGAACTGGCCGAAATGATTCTCGATGAATCCGGCTACACCGCGATGTGGCAGAATGACAAAACCGCAGAAGCACCGGGCAGACTGGAAAACTTGAAAGAATTCATCCGTTCGATGGAAGATTATGAATCTTTGCGCGGATTTCTCGAGCATGTTGCCCTTGTGATGGATGCTGACAAAAATGAAAACATGGATGCCGTCAATATTATGACGCTGCACTCGGCCAAAGGGCTGGAGTTTGAAACCGTGTTTTTACCAGGCTGGGAAGAAGGTCTGTTTCCGCACCAGCGCTCACTCGACGAAGGCGGGCGTTCAGGGCTGGAAGAAGAACGGCGTCTGGCTTATGTCGGGGTCACCCGCGCCAAGAAAAACCTGCATATCTGGTTTGTTTCCAATCGTCGTATTCATGGCATGTGGCAATCCACCATTCCGTCCCGCTTTTTGGATGAATTGCCGGAAGCCCATGTGGAAATTGCCGAAATGGACGGCAATTACGGTGGCTATGGCTCCAGCGGCGGCTACAGCCAGTCACGGTTTGAAAAAGCCGACCCGTTCCAAAATTCCTATTCCACACCGGGCTGGCAGCGCGCCCAGCAAAACCGCAATGATGCCACGCGCAACAATTGGGGCTCGCGCTCGGGCGCCAATGTCGAACGCATCGGTTATGGCGAAACGGAATCCTCCTTTGGTGCCGGTCGCGGCTCCGTGAAAGGCCGCACCATTGACGGCGAGATCGTCAGCAAATCGGTCAATGTCAGCACATCAGATTTCAAAGTCGGCTCGCGGGTTTTCCATCTTAAATTCGGCAATGGCACTGTCGCCGTCGTTGACGGCAACAAGCTGACAGTCGAGTTTGACAAGGCAGGGCAAAAACGTGTTCTCGATAGCTTCGTGAAGCCGGTATAATTTTCTAATATTTTCAGTATTAGAAATTATTTTCTCAAAAATCGGATTCATCAGAATAAACGCATTACGCACAAACCATAAGCCGGAATAGCATAGCTTACTCCGGCTTAGAGACTGAGATATTTTCACTGGCAATGAATAGTGGTTTTTCAAACCTTCCCATTGCTGTCTTTGAAAGTAGCATCATGTCTCAGTCACAAAGTGTTAAAACTTCAGGCGCCCAGCCGCCTAAGCCGCTTTACCTGAACTTCGGTTTTCAGGTCATTGCAGCGATGATCATCGGCCTGATTTTAGGCTTCATCGCCCGCAATATGGGGCCGGACGCGGCAGGTAATGCCAACTGGCTCGCCGTCACCTTGCAAACAATCGGTTCGATTTTTGTACAAATGCTGCGCGCCTTGGTGCCGCCATTGGTCTTCACCGCAATCGTTGCCTCGATTGCTAATCTCGCAGCCCTCAACAATGCCGCCAAACTGGTATGGCAGACCCTGTTATGGTTTGCGATCACCTCTTTTGTCTCCGTGCTGATCGGTATTGCACTTGGCCTGATCATTCAGCCTGGTATTGGTTCCGGCGTGCTTGAAACAGCGGCTAAAGCTCCTGCATCTTCAGGTTCATGGCTCGATTTCCTCAAAGGTCTGGTGCCTGCCAATATTCTCGGCCTGGAAGCTTCAACCCGCCTGAATGGTACTGCTGCCTCCACATCGCTTAACTTCAACGTGCTGCAAATCCTCGTGGTTGCTATCACTGTTGGTGTTGCTGCACTGAAAGTGGGCGAAGCTGCCAAGCCGTTCCTCACCTTCAACCAGTCGCTTCTGGTCGTGGTCAGAAAAATCCTCTGGTGGGTTATCCGCCTCACCCCGATCGGCACCATTGGTTTGCTTGGCCGTGCGGTGGCGCAATATGGCTGGGAAACCCTGTCGCAGCTCAGCTGGTATGCCGCCGCTATTTATATCGGCCTCGCCATTGTGTTGTTCGTGGTCTATCCGGTTGTGCTGATCATCCACGGCCTGAAGCCTTCACGCTTCTTTGCAGGCAGCTGGCCTGCAATCCAGCTGGCCTTTGTTTCCCGCTCGTCCATCGGCACATTGCCGGTGACCGAAACCGTGACAGAGCGCAATCTTGGTGTACCGCGTGAATATTCAGCCTTTGCTGTACCGCTTGGTGCAACCACGAAAATGGACGGCTGTGCTGCAATTTATCCGGCTATTTCCGCCATCTTCATTGCCCAGTTCTTCGGCATTCAGTTAGGCTTGCAGGAATATGTACTGATCGCTTTTGTCTCGGTCTTGGGTTCAGCAGCTACTGCTGGTCTCACTGGTGCGGTTGTCATGCTGACACTGACCCTCTCCACATTGGGTCTGCCGCTTGAAGGTGTTGGTCTGTTGCTGGCAATTGATCCGATTTTGGATATGGGACGCACCGCCGTCAATGTTGCCGGTCAGGCGCTCATTCCAACCATCGTTGCTAAACGCGAAGGTATTCTGAACGAAGAGATTTATAATTCGCCTAAGAATATCGACAGCGCCGATCCATCAGAATTAAGCGTACAACCTGCTTGAGATAACTAAAATACAAACAAAAAATGCCGGGCTTAATGTCCGGCATTTTTATTTAAGTCATTAGAATAATTGATTATTGCGGCTTGCCTTTTTCCCACATCACATCACCACGATAAAGCGGAACAGTGGAAAGAGAGGTTTTAGCTGAACCATCCTGCACCTGCGCCGCATGTGCCAGATAAAGCAATGTATTATTTTTCTGATCATAAATGCGGGTGATAATCAGTTTTTTCCAAATCAAACTGGTACGTTCAGAGAAAACCCGTTCGCCGCTTTTGCCAAGCTTGATATCACCAATGGTAATCGGCCCTGTCTGCTCGCATGAAATCGACGCATTGGACGGATTTTCGAACCAATTGCCCTTTTGCAGCCGATCAATAATTCCGCGCGAAAAAGAAGCCAAATGACAGGTGACACCCTGTACCTTCGGATCAGGCACCGCATCAATCACAATATCATTACCCAGCCAATCTACACCGACTTTGCCGACATCTTCCGCCAGTGACGGGGTAATACCGGCCATTAAAAGTGCAGTGACAAATCCCGCCTGAACCAATTTACGCATCTGCCGGCACCCTTTTTTGCTGATAGATCTATAAAAAATATAGATCAAAGCTGAGCGCTTGCAAGAAGGCAGATTAAGTCTCCGTTCAATCTTGCGGTTTACTTAACTCATTAGCAGCAATCACCTCCCATTTATCCAGAAACTCAGAGATTTCCAGCACTTGTATATCCGGCATCGCACGGTAGATCATCGCCACCGGCCAGTCCCACCATTGCAATGTCAACAAGCGCTCGACAATCTCTGCCGGAAAGCGCGCACGGATAGGACGCGCCGGAGAACCGGCAACAATGGTATAATTTCCGACATCACGCGTCACCACAGCATTGGCACCGATAACCGAACCATGACCGATGGAAATACCCGGCATAATCACTGCGCCATGGCCAATCCACACATCATTGCCGATTGTCACACGTTTGCTCTGGCGATAGGCGCGATAGTCCATATCAAGGCCGATATGGCGGAAATATTCATTCGGCCGATAGGTCATTTTATGGGACATCAACCGCACAATCGGGTGTTCCAGCGCATTCATACGTACATTGGCGGCAATGTAGCAGAATT
>JAEWHQ010000364.1 GCA_023387715.1 Pseudomonadota bacterium
CCAGATTTTCATCAAACTGCCCATAAAGCGCAATGGCATGACGATTATTGTCAAAAGTCAGCACAATATGCGCCATATCCGAAGCGCCATTAGATAATTTGGTCTGTGTTTCAGTCTTACTCTTATCGGTCTTCAGCTGTTCTGTAGCGCTCAACCGGCTCTCCTCATGACACGAAAAACACCCGCGAAACTGTATGATGGTCTTATCATGCCTTTAAGACAGTTTTTTCGCAACCAAACTATTGGTTCCTGTGGAAATGATTTCAACATTGATAATATCACCGATATTGTCGTGATTATTATCAAGGATCACAGGCAGGAGCCACGGTGAACGACCAACCATCTGATGTTCTTCACGACCCGGCTTTTCAATCAGCACGCTGGTTTTCTTTCCAACCAGACTATCCTGAAACGCATATTGCTGCTCATTGAGCAAAGCCTGCAAGCGTTGCAAACGCTCGTCTTTAACAGCTTCATCAACATGATCCGGCAGATCTGCACCCGGTGTGCCCGGACGGCTCGAATATTTAAACGAATAAGCCTGCGCATAATTTACATCACGCACCAGCTGCATCGTATCTTCAAAATCCTGATCTGTTTCGCCCGGGAAACCCACAATAAAGTCGCCTGACAGCGCCATATCAGGGCGTGCTTCACGAATACGTTCGATCAGGCGGCGATAATCATCGCCCTTATGTTTGCGGTTCATCGCCTTCAAAATACGGTCAGAACCAGCCTGCACCGGCAGATGCAGATAAGGCATCAGAATATCAAGATCACGATGCGCATTGATCAGGGCATCATCCATGTCACGCGGATGGCTGGTCGTATAACGAAGACGCGTCAGCTCAGGCACTTCGGCCAGACGATAAAGCAATTCGCCAAAGCCCCATTCACGGCCATCATCGCCAAGCCCGTGCCATGCGTTCACATTCTGGCCAAGCAGGGTAATTTCACGCACACCACCGGCCACAAGCTTTTCAGCTTCGGCAACAATCTGCGCAACCGAACGCGACACTTCTGAGCCGCGTGTATAAGGCACAACGCAGAATGTGCAGAATTTATCGCAACCTTCCTGCACTGTCAGGAATGCGGACACACCACGCTTGCGCACCACTTCACGTTGCGGTGCCGGCAGATGTTCAAATTTATCTTCCAGCGCATATTCGGTTTCAACAACCTTTTCACCATCGCGCACTTTAGCCAGTGCCTGCGGTAAGCGGTGATAGGTCTGCGGGCCGATCACGAGATCAACGGAAGGCGCACGGCGCAGGATTTCCTGTCCTTCGGCCTGTGCCACACAACCAGCCACACCAATGGTCAGTTCTTTGCCTTTGGCAGCATTTTTATCTTTAAGTTTGCGCAAACGACCAAGAGCTGAATAAAGCTTTTCAGAAGCGCGCTCACGAATATGACATGTATTGAGCAGAACCAGATCCGCATCTTCAGGCGTGTCGGTCGAGACATAGCCTTCCGCAGCCAAACTATCGGCCATGCGCTGACTGTCATAGACATTCATCTGGCAGCCATAAGTTTTCACAAAAACCTTGCGCGGATTTGCACCTGTTATTGCCGATGTGTTTGCATCAGCGTCAAGGGATGAAGAAGGGGTCAGGGTCGTTTCAAGAGTGCTCATAGGCTGGCTTCTAAACCTTTTATCGCCGTTTGAGAATAGTTAGTCTGATGATATTTCCATCAGTCCGGTTTAATTTCGCGCCCCAGAAGTGAGGACTGCAATTGCGAGCGTACCCGCTCCTCCATCACTCTGGCCAAAAGCTTACGGTCTGTATTGGCATCAATCACCATCGGCTCGCCGAAAGTAATTTCCACATCAATTGCACCTTCTTTCAGGATGCCTTTCAGATGTGGCATTAATTCGACATCACCCGGCCAGGACGCAATCGGGCGATGATAGCGCCCCATCGGCATACCATGCACGCCCGTATAAGCAATTGAAACCGGCTGAACTGTCACATGTTCAGCGCCACCCTCACGGATGGCAGCATGAGCAGCACCAAAAAGCGCCGTCTTAAACGGCAACAAACGATTGCCATCTGATGTTGTCCCTTCCGGAAACAGCACCATTGCATCGCCTGCCGCCAGTCTTGTAGCAATTTCAGAAGCCTGTTCGCCGGTTTTGCCGCGTTTTGCCCGCTCGACAAAAACCGAGCGTTGTAAATACGCCAAAACACCAAAAACCGGCCATGACCGTACTTCGGATTTAGCAATAAATGACACTTCGCCGACCGTTGAAAGCACAATAATATCGCTCCATGAAACATGGTTCGACACCAGCAATAGCGGACGGTCTTCGCTCATTGTGCCAATCGTTTTAACGCGAAAACCAAAAAGCCGTGCCACTAAGCGATGGAAAAACCGTGGCAAACGGCGTTGGAAAACATGGTTCAGCTTCATGAAAACATACTGAAACGGCACCAGCGAAACCACCAGCAGAATGAAAGCCACCAGCACAAAAATGATTCTGACAGCACCAATCATTTGGCAGCCACCAGATCACGGCGCAAAATCAGCGCCGAGGCAAAAGTGCCATCCGCGTGCTGATAATAGCTTGGACGATCACCGACTTTGATAAAACCAAGGCGATTATAAAGCGCCTGTGCCGCGACATTGCTTTTATCCACTTCCAAAAACAGGCTTGCCGCCCGCTCATGATGCAAATGGCGCAAAACAGCATCCATCAGCCCGTGTCCGGCACCTAATTTACGCGAAGCGGTAGCCACAGCAATGGTCAGAATTTCAGCCTCATCCACAACAAGACGCGCCAGCACAAAACCGGCCAGCCTCTTAGGTGCTCCTTCAGGACGCGCTAAAAAGCCAAACACTGTCGGCTCGCTCAACAGCCCGCGAAAGTCTTCCGTGCTCCAGCCCTGATGGAAAGAGGCCATATGCACATCTTCCAGCTCAGCACTGTCATCAAGCGTCAATGGCGCAATTGAAAAGCCTTTTTTACTAAAGTGCTCCATCAAACGTCCCATTATTTTCTTCGCTGATAACTTGCCCTCAGGCCGCACATTTTGTACTTTTCGCCTCACCCCTATGACGCCTGCTCGTCTTGCTCAGCTTCTGCTTTTCTGGGCAGAGCAAAACCAACCTGCGGCTTGGCATCAGGTCCGCGCAAATAAAGCGGCTTTGGCGCTTCCCCTGCCTGCTTTGAAGCTGCAATTTTCGCATAAACAGCAATATCTGCGGTTGGCTCGGTTTGCGCAATCACGCGGCTTTCACCGAGCTCTTTACTAACAGCCGGCGCAGCCGACCCCGTCAGCACATGATCAGGTTTTCCAGCACATAATGCGACCGCCTCTTCCAAGGTCAGCGCCAAAGCGTTCGTTTCCGGTTCGCCGTTGTCATCAAAGCTTTGGGCAAAGATTTCGCCGCGATGCGCATCAAGCAGAACCAAAACCGGATGCCCGCTCTTATTTTCCTGTGCTTGCACACAAAGCGCTTCAAAAGCGCTGACGCCGATTGCCGTCGTTTTCAGTGCTAAAGCAAAACCGCGCGCTGATGAAACAGCAATACGGACACCAGTGAAAGAACCCGGCCCCACATTAACTGCCACGCGATCGATCTGGTGAAAATCAAGTTTTGCCTCTGTCAGCACTTCATCCACATAGGCCATCAGCACTTCGGCATGGCCTTTGCCGATATTTTCACGGCGCTGTGCCAGCACTAAAGCTTTATCGCTGTCATAAAGGGCGGCGGCACAAAAAGAAGCCGCAGTATCAAGGGCAAGTATTTTCATAATCTATCAGGTAAAACAGATATTGCGTTGCGGCAAGCTTTAGAGCCTTTTTTCCGCGATCAGAAACACTATATTTTATATAAACTTGTTATTGAAAGGGAACCAACTGTCATTAACAACGTTTAATTCAGGAGATGTGGCTCAGGCGGGCTCCTATCCGCACGAGACACAGACAATGAAATTTGTAAAACGAGCGAGGATATAATGGCTAAAACCCATAACACACGTAACGATCTGCCATCCAATGCCAAGGCAACGGTTATTTCTCTGCTTAATCAAAATCTGGCGGCAACACTTGATCTGTCATTGGCAACCAAGCAGGCACACTGGAACCTCAAAGGTCTGCAATTTATTGCCGTGCATGAAATGCTTGATGGTTTCCGCGACAGTCTGGACGAACATACCGACACCATTGCCGAACGCGTCGTGCAATTAGGTGGCACCGCTTTTGGCACAGTGCAAACTGTCGGCAATGACACCAAACTCAAACCATATCCGACCGATATTTATAATATTCACGATCACCTTAATGCGCTGATCGAACGCTATGCGGATGTGGCCAATCTGGTGCGCCAGTCCATCAAGGATGCCGATGAAGCCGGTGATGAAACCTCTGCTGACGTCTTGACAGCTGCTTCGCGTGACCTCGACAAATCCCTATGGTTCCTCGAAGCGCACCTGCAAGAAAAGAACTAATGCTTTAAAAGCTATTAGCCCTTTTTAGCGGCAACCGGCGTGATACAAACTTTTGTATGGCCGGCATTGATAAAGCCCAAACGGTTTGCCGCACCTTTAGATAAATCAAGCACGCGGCCTTTGATGAAAGGGCCGCGGTCGTTTATCCGCACCACCAGCGACTTACCATTTGCCTGATTGGTGACTTTAATTTTTGTACCCAATGGCAATGTGCGATGTGCAGCGGTCATACCCGACGGGTTCATGCGCTCGCCTGACGCGGTTTTCGATGTCAGCGCATACCATGAAGCACCGCCGCATTGTACGGCAG
>JAEWHQ010000194.1 GCA_023387715.1 Pseudomonadota bacterium
GTGCTGGCAAATCGTGCCATTCGCATTTTCCCGCATTTGGCCGATGTGAATATCGTGCGCAGCTGGACAGGTTTCCACGTTAAATCCAAAGATGGCCTGCCGATTTACCAGCAATCAGAAACCTGCCCCGGTGCCTTTGTGGTTACCTGCCATTCAGGTGTGACGCTGACATCCAACCATGTGCTTGTGGTTGCCCCTCAAATTGCAGCCGGTCGTCTTGAGCCAAACCTCAAGCCTTTTTCCGCACGGAGGTTTCATGTTTAAACAAGTCATTCAAACAGATGAAACTGTCTCCATTCAATTTGACGGCCAAAACTTGCAAGTTGCCAAAAGCATCAGCGTTGCAGCCGCTTTGCTCAGCCACGGCGTCAACCAGTTTCGCACCAGTGTTGTCGGCGGAACCCCACGCGCCCCTTATTGCATGATGGGTGTTTGCTTTGAATGTCTGGTGACCATTGACGGCGTGCAAAACCGTCAAAGCTGCCTGACAGAAGTGTGCGACGGCATGGTTATCAATAGTCAAAAAGGCGCGCGCATTATCGAGCGCGATGGCGCATTATGAGCATCAAAAGCTTAAACAATGTAGCAGATTTTCTGCCGCTTTATGATATTGTTATTATCGGTGCAGGTCCTGCCGGTATGAGCGCTGCTGTTGAAGCCGGACGCAGCGGCGCGCGTATTTTGTTGCTCGATGAGAATACAAGTGTTGGCGGTCAGATCTATCGCTCCATCACCCGCATATCCGAAAAGACTCATCATTTTTTAGGCAAAGATTATTGGGCGGGGCGCAAAATCACTGAAGCTTTTGCCAATGCTCATATTGATTATGCCGCTTCTGCAACGGTTTGGAGTTTAGAACCTTACAGCCATCAAGATAGCCGTTCTACGTCGATTATCGGCGTGTCTTTGCAAGGCGCGGCACGCATGATCAACGCCAAAAAAGTCATTTTGGCCACGGGTGCGATTGAACGCCCGATGCCGGTTTCCGGCTGGACATTGCCCGGCGTTTTAACGGTTGGCGCAGGGCAGATCGCCTTGAAATCCGCAGGCATTGCGCCGGAAGGTCGCCTTGTACTTGCAGGCTCCGGCCCGTTGCTTTATCTTTTTGCAGCCCAGTTGCTTGATGCCGGTATGACCATCACGGCTATTTTAGACACCACGCCACGCGGCAATCTCAAATCTGCTCTGCCTTATATTGGCGGCTTTTTCGCTTCGCCTTATTTTGCCAAAGGGCTGTCGCTGCTTTTAAAAGTGCGGCGCAATATTCCTGTTATCAGCCATGTTTCTCATTTGCGGATTGAAGGCGAAAACAAAGCCGAACGTGTGCACTTTACCCATGGCAAAAAACAAGAAGCACTCGATATTGATTGTGTGCTTTTGCACCACGGCGTGATCCCGAATATCAATCTGACCAGTGCTGCCGGTTGCGAATTGGAATGGAACGAAAACCAGCATTGTTTCCAGCCCAAACTGGACGCCTTTGCCCGTACAACGCAAGCAGGCGTACTCATTGCAGGTGACGGTGCCGGTATTGGCGGCGCGCAAGCTTCAAGCGTTGCCGGTCGTTTGGCAGCCATTACCGCACTTGAAGATCTTGAACTTATCAAGCCGGAACAAGCGCAGGCCAAACGCGCTTTTTCACAAAAGCAGCTCAAGAAATATTTGCGCGGACGCAAATTCCTTGACCTCTTTTATAAGCCGGCCAAAGCTTTCCGTGTGCCGGCCGATAATGACACTATCGTTTGCCGCTGCGAAGAAGTCAGTGCCGGAAAACTGCGTGACATTATCGCAATGGATATTGCAGGCCCCAACCAGCTGAAAACTTTTGTGCGCTGCGGCATGGGCCCTTGTCAGGGGCGCTTATGCGGCCAGACAATCAGCGAAATGATTGCAGATGCGCGCGATGTCAGTCTGGCGGACGTTGGCACTTATCGTCTGCGCGCGCCTGTCAAACCTGTCAGTTTAAGAGAAATTGCGGCATTGCCTCAGCGCTGTGCTGCCGTGGTTGCCGTTACCGGACGCGAACCGGACGAAAACCACTCATCCTCCCCTTCATCATCAATCTGAAAGGATTCATTCCATGGCAACACGTCATTTACAAACACCAATCATGCACCGCGCTGTTGAGCACAACGGCATTGTCTATCTCGGCGGCACCACTTGCGACGATGAAAGCCTGGATATGGCTGGTCAGACCCGCGAAACGCTGGCCAAGATCGACAAATATCTGGCCGAAGCCGGCACAGATAAGAGCAAGCTTTTGTCTGCAACCATTTTCGTAACCGACCTGAACATGAAGCCAGAAATGGACAAGGTTTGGAAGGAGTGGGTTGCACCGGAAAACCTTCCGACCCGTGCAACTGTCGGCGTTGCAGATCTGGGCGATACCTGCCTAATCGAAATCGTCGTAACAGCGTATAAATAAGCTTAAAAAACATGTGCCGCCTATGATAATATAGGCGGCACATGACTTTTGATAATCAAATTTTTCAAGATTTTGCAGGCGCACCAATCAGGCGCATACGCAAGAAATTTGACAATGCGTCGATAATATAAACCATCACAATGATCAGAATAATAATCGACCACACTTCATCCCAGCGATAAGCAGAAATACGATCCGACAGGATAAAGCCGATACCACCGGCACCGACAATGCCTAAAATTGTGCCTGAGCGGACATTCGATTCAAAATTGTAAAGCGTAATCGACAACAGCACCGGCATAACCTGCGGCATCACACCAAAACGCACTGCTTGCTGGCGGGAACCACCGGAAGCCACCACACCTTCCACCGGTTTTTTAGAAATATTTTCAATTGCTTCGGCATAAAGTTTGGCCAACACGCCAATTTCACCCACTGCAATTGCCAGCACACCCGCTAAAGGCCCGAGCCCAAAAGCACGGATGAAAATCAGTGCCAGAATAAGCGTTTCAAAGGCGCGGATAATATCAAAACCGCGTCTGACACCAAAGCGAAACAAGATAAAACGATTTAGATTTTTGGCGCCCAAAAATGACAGCGGCAGGGCGACAAGCGCGCCCAAAATCGTGCCAAGTACGGCGATTGCCAATGTTTCCTGCAAACCTTTGCTGATCTCGGCAATTTCGCGGGCATCAAAGCCGGTATAAGGCGGCAGCATGAAGGATAAAACGCTACCTAATTTGCCAAGCCCATCCCAGATGCGCAGCGGTGTAATGTTAAATTCCCACAAGCACCATGCAAAAAGGGCCGCAACAACACCAAAAATCACGGCACGTTTTATCCGCACTGAAAAAGGCTTGGCAAACAGCTCCGGCATTGTCTTTTTCAGTTCCACATCTGAAAGGGTCAAAGCTGATCCTTTCACATAATCGCGCACGGTCATGCGTGTTTCTCCAGTCCGATAATATGATGACGGAGTTTTTCAGACGCCCAGTCGATAACAAAAACAGTCAGGAAAATAATGATAAAGAGAGCGGAAAGATCGGTATATTCCTGCAGGCTCACGGCGGTGCGCAATTCCTGCCCCAACCCACCGGCACCGACAAAACCAATCACAGAGGATGACCGCACATTGATTTCAAACCGCAAAAGCGTGTAGCTCAGCGTGTTTGGCAGCACTTGTGGCACCACGCCATAGCGCATCTGGTCAAACCAGCTGCCACCCGCAGCCTTGATGCCTTCCACCGGACGCATGTCGATATTTTCATTGGCTTCGGCATATAGTTTGCCCAATGAGCCTGTGCTATGCAGCGCAATCGCCAACACACCGGCCAAAGGC
>JAEWHQ010000388.1 GCA_023387715.1 Pseudomonadota bacterium
CTTTCAAACCAGCATGGATACCATTTTTAATAAGACCGGCGGCGGCATCAGTTGGCGAGCCGTTAATTTGCAGAACGCCACCTTTATCGGCTGCAACGCCTTTGTCTTTCAAATGTTTGACTAAAGATTCAGCGATCGATTTGCCAATCGCCTCATTATCGAATGAAACATAAAAATCAGAAACCGCATCCGGGATCGGGCGGTCATAAGCAATAACTTTGACATCTTGCGACTGAGCAAGCTTAACCAGTGATGCCGCTGCGGCTGTGTCCACTGCATCAAGCACAATCACTTTTGCACCTTGCGAGATCACAGAGTTAAACTGCTGCTGCTGTTTGCTCGCATCACCATCAGCATTGAGGTAAAGCACCTTGCAGCTCTCGCAGAATTTTTTCATTTCTGCTGCGAAGCCCGGATAATCGCGCTCTTCATAGCGCGTCGATGCCTGATCGGGCATCAAAAAACCGACAATAGCATCCTTTACTTCCGCTTGAGCTGTGCCACCGGCCATCATCATCACGCCCAAAAGCGCGCTTGTCATTTTCAATGTTTTCATGACTTTCCTCCTGACGTTCAGTCGTATTTTTCTGGATTACCGCTGGCAAATCTCTGCCTCGCAGCTCTGATCAAATCAGACCGGTTTTGCAGTTGGGCAAGCCGGTTTAAAAAATCGATCCTGTACGATGCCTCCACTTGTCTGCGCTGCCTTCTCCCTGTCGGCAGTTTCGATCCATTAAGCTTTTAATCAATGAACCATTTGCACAATCGATTGTGCAAATTGATAATGCTCCAACATTAAAAAACTGTCAATGACAATTCTTAGCGCAGCGACTTTCGTATAATGTGCAAAGGGTTAGCTGTTTACTGGATATCTTTAAGCGCATCCAATGGGCCAGCAATCGCAGATCGTGGTGCAATCAAGGTAGGCATGATGAGATGTAACTCTGGTTCCGTAACCTTGCGCTCCATCAATTCAAAAGCCTTGGCAATAATGCCTTCAACATCCTGCAAAATAGAAAATACCGGAAAAGACAGGAACGATGCGAACGGATCATAATCATAGCATCCAACCACAAGATCACTCAGTTCCTCATCGGGATGTTCGACCATGTAGCGCAACAGTCCTTCCAGATTGATGGAAGAATTAATGAACAGACCACGCGGCAGGCGACCATGTTTTTCACGATACTGATCAAGCGCATGTAATGTATTGGCAGGAGAATATCCCGTTTTAAATACATTATTTTCCAGATCATTATCAAAAAAACTTTGTTTTACATGATGAAAACCACGGATACGTTGTCGTGTGGATTCATCATTACGTCCGCCAAAGAGACATAATTCATCTGGTTGCAAGGGCGGCTTACCACTAAACTGACTGATAATTGCCTGCGTCAGCATTTTGCCACCTTCAAAATTATCGGTGGTCACGGATGGCGCTTTTGATCCGGGCAAATCGATATTTACATGGGGCAGATCTGCTTTTTCACACAAGATATGCAAACTATCCGGATCAGTGGCACCACAAATAAACAATTCATCGATGGAGTAAGAAATAAGTGTTTCTGCGGTTTCACGCTCTTCTTCCGGGTCGCGACCGGCACTGACAACCACCGGACACAATCCACGTGCGCGCACATGTGCTTCAAACGTCTGCGCCATGGCAGAAAAAAATCGGTTATCATGCAAAGGTAACAGCAGGCCAACTAATCCGGAACGTGACTGGCGCAACCCTTGTGCTTGCCGGTTGGCTGTATAGTCATATTTTTCAGCCAGCTTCAAAATAGCTTCGGCTGTCTCTTGTTTGATGCGTCGTTTGCGCCATGTACCATTTAAAACAGCACTCACTGTTGAAGGCGAACAATCGGAAAGAACCGAGAGGTCGTAAATTGTTGCCTTTTTCTTAGTGCTGCGCATACAAGCTCCCTTGGCCAGTGCTACGAATAACGACTGTTTGCAATGATAGCTTACGGGATACTTCCACTACGGCAATAGGTCAATGATAGTTGATTTTGAACAACTCAGCTCAGCATAGGCAAAATACTGTACGAATAAGACGTTGCCCTGCAATCATGATGGCCCCGCAGTGATTGCGGAGCCATCATGATAAAATTAGCGATAAACAATACCACCGTCAGTCAAGATTGCCTGACCGGTAATATAATCTGAATCTGGTCCCGCAAGGAAAGACACTAAAGATGCAACATCTTCAGGTGTTTGCGCGCGGCCAAGAGCAATGCCTTCGACATATTTTTTGTAAGTTTCGCCCTTTGGCGCTCCGGTCAGTTCGGCAAAGCGCTCGTCGATCTCAACCCACATGTCTGTACCAACAATACCCGGGCAATAAGCATTCACTGTGATGCCAGCGCTGGCATATTCTTTTGCCGCTGCTTGCGTCAGTGCGCGCACTGCAAATTTAGTGGCTGAATAAACGCCGAGCATTTCAAAACCATCATGTCCTGCGATCGATGACGCATTAATGATCTTGCCCTTCTGCTTGCGAGCAATAAACTTTGCAGCAGCAGCCTGAATACCCCACAGAACACCTTCAACATTGATCTTAAGGATACGTTCAACCTCTTCAGGTTTTACAGCAGCAATTGGCTGAACCTGTGCAATACCGGCATTATTTACAATAACATCAAAGCCACCGAGGTCTTTTTCTGTTTTGTCGATTGCCGCATAAATATCATCGCGATTGCTAATATCAGCAGCAATTGTTGTGACCTTACGGCCAAGTTGTTCAACTTCCTTTTTGACAGCTTCAAGTTTGTCTGCCTTCAAATCCACCAGAGCAAGGTTGAAACCATCCTTGGCTAAACGCAAAGCAATCCCACGTCCGATACCTTGGGCGGCTCCGGTCACTAAGG
>JAEWHQ010000068.1 GCA_023387715.1 Pseudomonadota bacterium
TTCTTAGACCCTGATATCTGATGAGGGCACGTGAATATGGGGGAGAGCATGTCATGAGTAATCACAAGAATTTAGATTTTCTGTGAATGGGCGTGCGCTAAATGACACAGAAAATTTTTGATGGCCATAATGACGTTTTACTGAGGCTTTGGGAAAATTCCCGAAATGGCTCAGACCCTGTAAAAGAGTTTACAGAAGGCACTACTGAAGGACATATCGACCTGCCGCGCTCGAAAAAAGGCGGTCTGGCAGGTGGAATTTCTGCCATCTATATTCCTAATGAGCAAAGCCTTGAACTGGCACCACCCGATTCAAACGGGCATTATTCAACACCGCTCAATAAACCGCTTGATTATAGTAAGTCGCTGGTCATCGCATTGGAAATTGCTGCCATAGCGCTCCGATTGGAACGTGCCGGCAGCTGGCGTCTGTGTCGCACTGCGACTGATCTGGATGAAGCGATTGATGCTGGTATTTTTGCAGCTGTTTTACATCTTGAAGGTTGCGAACCGATCAGTAAAAATCTGGATGAGCTGGAAGTGTTATATGCAGCTGGGCTGCGCTCACTGGGGCCTGTCTGGAGCCGTAATAATATATATGGTCATGGCGTTCCTTTTGCTTATCCTGCCCATCCGGATACCGGACCGGGCTTGACTGATACGGGGCGGGAGCTGATCAAAGCCTGCGATCATATGGGCATTATGGTTGATCTTGCGCATATCACAGAACAAGGCTTTTGGGATGTTGCCAAACTGAGCACTCATCCATTGGTCGTCAGCCATTCAAATGCCCATAGTCTGACACCGGTTGCGCGCAATTTAACTGACAAACAACTGGATGCTGTGAAGGAAAGCAAGGGTGTTGTCGGCTTGAATTTTGCCACTACGATGCTGCGTGCTGATGGGCAGGAAAATGCTGATACACCTTTGAGCGATATGATCCGGCATATTGACTATATGGTTGATCGGATGGGGATCGACTGTGTTGCGCTTGGCTCTGATTATGATGGCGCGCTTATCCCTAAGGATATTGCTGACGCATCCGGCAGTCAGGCTCTTGTCGGGGCACTGCGTGATGCGGGCTACAATCAGGATGATATCAATAAAATATGCCTGACCAACTGGCAGCGCGTTTTACGCAATGTCTGGCGGAATGCTTAATAATTACAATAATCGTGAAAAGATCAAACGGGAGTATATTATGAAGAATAAGGGATATCTGAAAACGCTGGCGGCAAGTGCAGCTATGGCTACTATTTTTGCAGTCGCAGGCGCTGCCAATGCAGCAACACCTGCTGACACGCTCGTAGAAGCATGGGCTATCGATGATATCATCACTCTTGATCCGGCTGAATCGTTTGAAATTAGTCCGGCTGAAGTTCTGGGTAATGCCTATGACAGCCTTGTTCGTCTGAATATTGATGATCCGGCACAGGTGGTGCCTGGTGTAGCGGAAAGCTGGACTGTTTCTGATGACGGCCTGACCTATACATTCAAAATCCGTGAAGGTTTAAAATTTGCTTCCGGAAATGCGCTGACCGCGAAAGATGTTGCCTATAGTTTTGAACGCGGCGTCCGTCTTGATAAGTCACCTGCTTTTATTCTCACCCAGTTTGGTTTGACCGGCGACAATGTCGTTGAGAATGCCAAAGCCGTTGATGACACAACTTTTGTACTGAAAATTGACAAGCCATATGCACCAAGTTTCGTGCTGAACTGTCTAACGGCTACTGTTGGTAAGATTGTTGATAAAGATCTGCTGGAGCAGAATTCTGCCAAAGTGACGCCGACAGATGACTATAAATATGACACTGACTACGGTAATGCCTGGCTTAAAACCAATTATGCAGGCTCAGGCCCTTTCAAAATTCGTGACTGGCGCGCCAATGAAATTGTCGTGCTTGAGCGCAATGAGAATTATTATGACGATCCGGCCAAGCTGGCTCGTGTGATGTACCGCCATGTGAAAGAAAGCGCTACGCAGCGCCTGATGCTTGAAACGGGCGATGTGGACGTGGCGCGCAATCTTGAGCCGGGCGATTACGAGGCTGTACTTAATAATAAAGACCTCCAATCAGTGAGCGCTCCTAAAGGCACTGTTTATTACATCAGCCTTAACCAGAAAAATGAAAATCTTGCCAAGCCGGAAGTGCGTGAAGCTTTTAAATATCTGGTTGATTACGATGCAATCGGCAAAACTTTGATTAAGGGCATTGGTGAAATCCGCCAGAGCTATCAGCCAAAGGGCGTTCTGGGTGCGCTTGATGAGCAGCCTTATAAGCTTGATCCTGCCAAAGCAAAAGAACTGCTGGAAAAAGCCGGCTTGAAAGACGGTCTGAGCGTAACTTTTGATGTGCGTAACACACAGCCAGTAACCGGCATTGCTGAATCCTTCCAGCAAACGGCGGCACAAGCGGGCGTGAAAGTTGACATCATTCCGGGTGACGGCAAGCAAACACTGACCAAATATCGTGCGCGTAATCATGATCTTTATATCGGTCAGTGGGGCATGGATTATTGGGATCCGAACTCCAATGCCGAAGCCTTTACAGCCAATCCTGATAATGGCGATGATGCAGCCAATAAAACGCTTGCCTGGCGTAATGCCTGGGACATTCCTGAACTCACCGAACAGGTTCAGGCTGCATTGCTGGAACGCGACACAGACAAACGTGCCAAAATGTATGAAAAGCTTCAGCAGGAAGCACTGGATACAAGCCCGTTTGTAATGATCTTCCAGCAGGTTGAAGTGGCAGGCATTCGCGGTAATGTTAAAGGTTTCAGACTTGGACCTACCTTTGACACCAACTTCTTAAGCACTGTTTCTAAAGATTGATCTGAAAGACAATTATTGTGACAGCAGTCGTAACCAGAACAAGGACAAGGCGCGCACCATCGCGCGCCTATGTCCTGACCGCTTCAATAGCCAGTTTTCTGATTATTGTTGTGACCACATATTTAGGGCTTCTGGCGGTAACTTTTTTTATCGGCCGTGTTGTTCCTATTGATCCCGTGCTAGCAATTGTTGGTGATCGTGCACCACAGCATGTGATTGAGCGCGTACGCAATGAAATGGGCTTGAATTTGCCCTATTACCAGCAGTTTTTTATGTATGTTAAAGGGGTGCTGCAAGGGGATTTCGGCACGTCTGTTTTAACGACAAATCCGGTCATGACGGATATACGGCGTGTGTTTCCCGCCACAATGGAGCTTGCCACAGTCGGCACAATTATCGGTGCCGTGTTTGGTATTCCGCTTGGTGTTCTGGCCGCGGTCAAACGCGACACGCTAACAGATCAGATCGTACGTATTATCGGGCTTTTCGGTTATTCTGTACCGATATTTTGGCTTGGTATGCTTGGCCTTCTTGTCTTTTATGCCAAATTAGGCTGGGTCGCAGGCCCCGGACGTCTGGGCGTAGTTTTTGAATATACATTTACGCCGATTACTGGTTTCTACATCTTTGATGCGATCATACAGGGGCAATGGGATGTATTAAAAGACGTGATGCGTCATATCATATTGCCATCAGCACTTCTTGGTTATTTTTCAATGGCTTATATTAGCCGTATGACGCGTTCATTCATGTTGAATGAGCTTGATCAGGAATATATAACTGCCGCTCGTGCTAAAGGTATCACTGAAGCCAAAATCATCTGGGGGCATGCCTTGCGTAATGCTGCGGTGCCATTGGTTACCGTGATCGCGCTTTCTTATGCAGGCCTGCTCGAAGGTTCAGTTTTGACTGAAACCGTTTTTGCTTGGCCAGGCTTAGGCATGTACATCACCAACTCGCTACAAAATGCGGATATGAATGCAGTTTTGGGCGGAACCATTATTATTGGCTCCGTTTTTATTGCCATCAACTTGCTTTCAGATCTGCTTTATCGGGTTCTTGATCCAAGGACACGTTCACGATGAGTCAAATAACTGAGACGCATAAACAGTCACTGCGTGAGTGGCTATTATCCGAGCGGCCACAGTCGCGTATGCAGGCCAGACTTGGGCGCAGCTACACGATCTGGAAGCGGTTTACGTCAAACAAGCTTGCTGTCATTGGCTTGCTCATCATCATTGGCTTAATATTGGTTGCGATTTTCGCCAATATGCTTGCGCCGCATAATCCATATGTCGGTAATCTGGCGAATGCACGGCTGTTACCTCCGGGCACTGATGGCTACTGGCTTGGCACGGATGATCAAGGGCGTGATATTCTCTCCCGTCTTATTTATGGTTCCCGCATCACGCTTTATGTCATTCTGCTCGTTGCAATCATTGCAGCGCCTATCGGCCTGTTGGTTGGAACAATATCGGGTTATGCCGGCGGCTGGGTCGATGCTGTTTTGATGCGCGTGACCGACATTTTCCTTGCTTTTCCGAAGCTTATTCTGGCTTTGGCATTTGTTGCCGCATTGGGGCCCGGCATTGAAAATGCGATTATCGCTATCGCTATTACATCTTGGCCTCCTTATGCCCGTATTGCGCGTGCAGAAACCCTGACTATCCGTAATTCTGATTATATTTCGGCGGTTCGTCTGATGGGCGCATCACCAAGCCGTATTGTGATCAGACATATTATGCCCCTTTGTACCTCGTCTTTGATTGTGCGTGTGACATTGGACATGGCAGGCATTATTCTGACTGCTGCCGGCCTTGGTTTTCTTGGCCTTGGAGCACAACCACCCTTGCCGGAATGGGGTGCGATGATTGCTTCCGGTCGCCGGTTTATTCTTGACCAGTGGTGGGTTGCAGCCATGCCCGGTATTGCAATTCTTATCGTCAGTCTTGGCTTTAATCTGCTGGGTGATGGCCTGCGTGATGCGCTTGATCCGCGAGGCAATAATCAATGAAACCATTATTGTCTGTTGAAAATCTCAAAGTTACTTATCCAAGCAGAACCGGCGATATTGAAGCCGTGCGGGGTGTATCTTTCACCCTCGGCCGTGAACGCTTAGGCATTGTAGGGGAATCCGGTTCAGGTAAATCACAAACCGGACGCGCGATCATGGGGCTTACACCTCATCATGCCAAAATCACGGCCGAGAAACTGCAATTTGATGGGATCGACCTGCTGCAAGCATCAGCTAAGCAAAGGCGTGATTTGCGTGGTGGCCGCATTGCGATGGTCTTGCAAGATCCCAAATATTCACTCAATCCGGTTATGACAATCGGGCGTCAAATAGCAGAAACCCTGAACGCGCATAAACGCTATAGTCGTGAAGAAACGCGCAAGCGTTCTTTAGATATGCTTGAGGCTGTGCAGATCCGCGATCCGGAACGTGTATTAAAGCTTTATCCGCATGAAGTTTCAGGCGGTATGGGGCAGCGTGTTATGATCGCGATGATGCTTGTTGCTGAACCTGAATTACTCATTGCAGATGAACCAACTTCTGCTCTCGATGTCACTGTTCAGCTGGAGGTTTTATCAATTCTCGACAAGCTGGTTTCTGAGCGTGGCATGGGGCTGATTTTTATCAGTCATGATCTGCGTCTTGTCTCTTCTTTTTGCGACCGTGTGATCGTGATGTATGCAGGACGCATTGTTGAGGAATTAGCTGCTTCTGATCTGGCCAAGGCCAAACATCCCTATACGCAAGGACTATTAAACTGCATGCCTAAGATTGGCGCTGATCGCCATCCTCTGCCAATCCTGCAAAGACAAGAGGCATGGAAACAATGACTTTAGATACGCAACCCAATGCAATTGATGTCAAAGAAGTCGATGTTTATTTCGATCATTATCAGGCACTCAATGATGTGAGCATCAGTGTCAAAAATGGTGAATCTTATGGCTTGGTAGGGGAGTCTGGTTCAGGTAAATCCACACTCTTGCGTACGATTGCTGGTCTGGCAGTTATTGAGCATGGTGAGATCAGCATTGACGGTCAATTATTGCCGACACCGCGCGACAAGGATTTTTATCGTCAGGTGCAGATGGTCTTTCAAGACCCTTATGGCTCACTTCACCCGCGACAAACGATTGACCGGCTTTTGCTCGAGCCGCTCGCCATTCATGGCATAGCAGAGACTGATAAAAAAATCGTGCGGGCACTGGATGAAGTGGGGCTTGGCTCCGGCTTTCGTTTTCGCTATCCGCACCAGCTTTCGGGTGGTCAGCGCCAGCGTGTTGCCATTGCGCGTGCTTTAATTGTTGAGCCACGTATACTGCTGCTGGATGAGCCAACCTCTGCTCTTGATGCCTCTGTTCAGGCGGAGGTTCTCAATTTGCTTGAGCAAATTCGCCGCGATTATAATCTGACCTTTATTATGGTCAGCCATGATCTGGCGGTGGTTAATCATATGTGCGACCGCCTTGCTGTCATGCGCAA
>JAEWHQ010000084.1 GCA_023387715.1 Pseudomonadota bacterium
CCAGACCAATCACATTGGCTGCACCGCCCATGTCTTTTTTCATCAACAGCATACCGGCAGGGGTTTTGATATCCAGACCGCCGGTATCAAAACAAACGCCCTTACCAACCAAAGTAACCTTTGGATCTGTTTCCTTGCCCCATGTCAGATCAAGAAGGCGTGGCGCCTGCGCACCAGCGCGACCGACCGCATGGATCATCGGGAAATTATTTTTCAGCAATGCATCGCCGACAGTCGCATTAACCTTGGCGCCGTGAGCTTCGCCTAAATCGCGCAAAGCCTGTTCCAATGCTTCCGGCCCCATATCATTGGTCGGCGTATTGATCAGATCACGGGTTAAAGTCACTGCGGATACAATGTGGTTGATCTCGGCCAGATCAGCACCTTCCGGCAAAGCCAGACGCACAGTGCCCTTGGCGGAACCTTTACGGTAACGGTTAAACTGATAGCCGCCGATCAAAAAGCTGAGCGCTGCCAGTGTGGCATCGCTTTCAAGGTTTTCAATGTGCCAGTCACCGGCCGGCAAAAGCGACGACAATTTACCGGCAAGCATACGGTTTTGGCCTTCACGATCAGGCTGGCCAACGCCAAACAAAGCGCCGGCAATGGCACCTTTTTCGTTTGGAACCACCAGAAATGCGCCAGCCGCGCCATCAAAATCATGGGCCTTTGCCCAAGCCGCAGCACTCGCGCTTAAGCTCGCCTCTTCCACTTTGTTTTTTGCAACAAACCAGACCGGCAGGCTGGTATCTGATTTTTTAGCCAGAAGTTCGAGGCGCGTAGCCGACATTATCATATTCCTTTTCAATGACCTGCATCTGTTGCCGGACTCATGACCAGCAACAATATGCAACATGGATAGAGCGATAATTAGCCAAGTTTAAGGGCAATGGGAATGATCAATCAAAAGTGACAGCCAAATGAGAGATATTTTTTAGGGCAAACTTACCAATAAGGATAAAAACACCAACATATACGCATAAAGATTTCTTTATATCCCATTGTGAATTTTGTCATGATCTGTTAGTGAAAGGACATGAAAAACATTTTGCCAAAGCCGCTCTTCCATCAATCCCGATGGGAAATCTCAAGAGCGGCAGGCAATGGATAAAACACATCAACAGCCATCGGAGCTATCAGATGACCGCCAAACAAGATTACGTCGTCAAGGATCTCAGCCTTGCCGATTGGGGCCGCAAGGAACTGGATATTGCAGAAACCGAAATGCCGGGCCTGATGGCCGCGCGCGAAGAATTCGGCCCGACCCAGCCTCTTAAAGGTGCGCGCATCTCCGGCTCGCTGCACATGACCATTCAGACAGCCGTTCTGATTGAAACATTGACTGCTCTTGGCGCTGAAGTGCGTTGGGCATCATGCAACATTTTCTCGACACAGGATCACGCTGCCGCTGCCATCGCTGCAACCGGTGTGCCTGTTTTTGCCATTAAAGGCGAAACACTGGAAGAATACTGGACCTATACCGACCAGATTTTCCAATGGGCTGACGGCGAACCATCCAACATGATTTTGGATGATGGCGGCGACGCTACCATGTATATCCTGCTTGGCGCACGCGCTGAAGCCGGCGAAGATGTGCTGAGCAACCCAACAAGCGAAGAAGAAACCTACTTCTTTGCCCAGATCAAAAAGCGTATGGCAGAAACCCCGGGTTTTTTCACCAAGCAGCGTGCAGCCATCAAAGGTGTGACGGAAGAAACCACCACCGGTGTCAACCGTCTTTACCAGCTGCACAAAAAAGGCCTTCTGCCTTTCCCTGCCATTAACGTCAATGACAGCGTCACCAAGTCGAAATTCGACAACAAATATGGCTGTAAAGAATCGCTCGTCGACGGTATCCGTCGCGGCACCGACGTGATGATGGCCGGTAAAGTGGCTGTTGTTTGCGGCTACGGCGATGTGGGTAAAGGTTCCGCGCAGTCGCTGCTTGGCGCTGGCGCACGTGTGAAAGTCACCGAAGTTGACCCGATCTGCGCTTTGCAGGCGGCTATGGACGGCTTTGAAGTGGTAACTCTTGATGATGCAGCGTCTACTGCTGATATCGTCATCACCACCACCGGCAACAAAGATGTGATCACCCTCGATCATATGCGCCAGATGAAAGACATGTGCATTGTCGGCAATATCGGCCACTTCGACAATGAAATTCAGGTTGCTGCACTCAAAAACCTGAAATGGACCAATGTGAAGCCACAGGTTGATCTGGTTGAATTCCCGGATGGCAAGCGCATCATCCTTCTCTCGGAAGGTCGTCTGCTCAATCTTGGTAACGCTACCGGTCATCCAAGCTTTGTGATGTCTGCTTCTTTCACCAATCAGGTGCTGGGTCAGATCGAACTTTATACACGTCCTGAGCTTTACGAAAATCAGGTCTATGTTTTGCCGAAACACCTTGATGAAAAGGTTGCACGTTTGCACCTCGACAAGCTTGGCGCGAAACTGACTGTGCTTTCTGATGAACAGGCTGAATATATCGGCGTCACTCCACAAGGCCCTTACAAGTCAGAACACTACAGATATTAATAATCTGTTAACCATAACGCTACATATTGAGGTCGGGCAATTTATCTTTTGCCCGACCTTTCTTTTTATCATTGAGACGCTTCACGAGGATTCCACATAAGGGTATTGTGGACTGATTCGACTGTAGCTTTATTTTCAAATACCCCCGGATTCCGACAGGAATACCGAGCCATTTGAATTTAACCTTTTGTACCAGTTTATAAGCTGTGTGTTGAATGTTAGACTACGCATCATGCTTGTCCCAAAGACACATGACGCTCTATGTAATTCCAGACAATGAAATCCGGCTTCTCACGCTGAATTTTGTTGTTTTCTCGCGGCGGAGAACAGAAACAATGCAAGGCCTTGGCTCATTTCAGAGCTTACGAAGCGATTCCGGTCAGTTACCGGCCAAATCCTGCATCGACACAGGGCCTAAAGCTATAAGCATTAAAGGTATCAGCGCACGCGCATATCAATGGCTAGGCGCTCTCAAAAATAAAACCTTTTCTCTGGCACTCTCCACCACCGCATTTTTTTCCTTCACCACCCTGAGCCGCGCCCAGGACGGCCAGTTTTCCGGCCATATCGAGCTTCCCTTCGGCACTGTCAGCGCTTTGGATGTGGTGCAATTTGCGACTTTTGCCGGTGCGATGGGCGCAGCCCTGCTCACCGCTGGCTGGCTGTTCCGCGACCGCAGCAAAATGGTCAATGAAACAGCCGCTTTGCGCGCCAAATGCGCAGAGCTCAGCATGACCGCACAGCGCAATGAAGCGCTTCTTAATCTCAAAGACCAGCGCATCATTATCTGGGACGGCTATAATGCCAATTCCGAAGTCATTGGCCTGTTGCCGGACGATACCGGCGCGCCGCTCGACCGCTCATTATTTTTAGCCTTTGGCCGCTGGCTGCGTGCCGATTCCGTGATGGCTCTCGAACATGCCATTCGTGATTTACGCGAAAAGGCGATCACCTTTGACATGGTGGTCGAAACCGTCAACGGCA
>JAEWHQ010000139.1 GCA_023387715.1 Pseudomonadota bacterium
ATAGAAATATGCTCAAAAAGCAACCGCGCCAAAAGGATGGCGCGGTCTGTTTACGGCTTTAAAAGGCTTATTCCCAAGCAGGAATACCGGTGCCTTTATAGGCGCGGTCAAGCTCGGCCTTCACAGCATCGTTCTGGAATGAGCTGACAAGTGTCTTCACCCAATCTTTTTCCAGATCATCGGTGCGCACAGCAATGAAGTTGTTATAAGGGTTGTTTTCGCGGCTTTCCCAGCCAATCGCATCTTTTGGCTCAAGACCGGCTTTAGCAGCCCAGTCATTGTTGACGATGGCGATATCAAGATCATCAATCGCGCGACCGACAACACCGGCATCAAGCTCTTTGATATCGACATTTTTAGGGTTTTCAATGATGTCGATCGGGGTGGCAAGCACGCCTGCATCCGGCTTCAGCTTGATGATGCCGTGTGATTCCAGCACGCGCAGCGCACGGCCTTCATTGGACGGGTCATTCGGCACGCCGACAACTGCGCCTTCTTTGACTTCATCAAGCGATTTTAGCTTGCGGGAATAAATGCCGATCGGCCAGACAGCAGTGTAACCGGCAACGCTGATTTTATAGCCGTGCTGCTGGATTTGCGCATCGAGAAACGGGGTGTGCTGGAAGGAGTTTGCGTCGATTTCTTTACGATCCAGCGCTTCGTTTGGCTGGTTGTAATCGTTGAAAATAACGGTCTCAACTGTGAGGCCTTTTTTCGCGGCTTCTTCGACAACAACTTTCCAGACGGATTCGTCTTCACCGCCCATGATGCCGACTTTAACGGCATCTTGTGCCTGAACTGCGAGGGGAGCAAGACCAATGCTGAATGCAGTGGCTGCAAACAAAATTGCTTTGAGGCTGTTTCTGCGCGAGATGTCTTGTGTCATTTTTTGCCCTTTGACGAGTATTAATTTCTAACGATCTCTGCAAAGGGTTTAAACTTCCCCTCACTTTGAATTATTTTTGATAATTCACTGTAATTTGCCGTTAAACAAGGAAAAATATTCTACTAAGATGAAGGGCGCAGTGATTGTTTCACCGGAAAATCGGGATTTCAGGATTAGTTTGTTATTTATTGCAAACTGGCTGTTTTAAGCGGTGAATCAGACAAAAAAGCCCTGATGAAGATCAGGGCTTTGAGTGGTCATTTGCCGTTATTTTTGTTTGGCAAAACCCTGTTCTCTCATCTGGCTTAAGGTCATTTTAGGCGAGAGGGCTTCGGGATCAATGCGGATTTCAATCAGTGATGGTTTGCCTGCTTTTTCGCAGCGCTCGAAAGCAGGTGCGAAATCTTCAGTGCGCTCAACCAGCTCTGCATGGCAGTGATAAGCACGGGCCAGAGCGGCAAAATCCGGATTTTGTAAGCCGGTGCCGGAAACGCGCGCCGGATAGGTGCGCTCCTGATGCATACGGATGGTGCCATACATGCCATTATTGATGACAATGAAAATAACATTGGCACCATATTGCGCAGCCGTTGCCAGTTCCTGACCATTCATCAGAAAACAGCCGTCACCGGCAAAACCTAAAACCATGCGCTGCGGATATTGCAATTTGGCGGCAATGGCTGCCGGAACGCCATAGCCCATTGAGCCGTTGGTGGGGGCAAGCTGGGTGCGGAACTGGCTATATTGATAAAAACGATGCACCCATGAGGAATAATTTCCCGCACCATTGGTAATGATCGTATCGGCTTTCACATGGGCTTTCAGCCAGTCCATAATTTCGCCCATCTGCACATCACCTGGAATGGCGGGTGTCTCGATGTGCCGGAGGAAATCCTGACGCAGTTTTTGTGTCCAGTCCTGCCATGACGGATTGTGAAGGGGCTCGAGTTTTGCTGCCTCCCGGCAAAAAGCCGGCATGCTGGCATTGATGCCTAATGCCGGATAATAAACGCGGCCAAGCTCTTCGGCACCGGCATGGATATGGATCAGTTTTTGGTTTGGCACTGGTGCTTCCACCAAAGCATAGCCCTGTGTGGTCATTTCACCAAGCCGCGCACCAACCACCAGTAAAAGATCGGCTTGCCGGATGCTTTCCGCCAGTTGAGGGCCGACAGCCGTGCCAAGATCACCTGCATAAAGCGGATGTAAATTATTGAATAAATCCTGACAGCGGAAGGAAGCCGCCACGGGAATATGCATATGTTCGGCAAATTGCTGCAAATGGGCGACAGCTTCTGCATTCCAGCCACCACCACCGGCAATCAGTATTGGTCGCTTGGCTTGGTTTAAATGGTCAAGCATTTCGTGCAATTGCGAGGGGGCTGGATGCATTTCCACTTGGCAAGCGGCTGGCACATCTTGAGCTACAGCAAGTGAGGTCAGCATATCTTCCGGCAGTGCAACGACGACAGGGCCGGGGCGACCATTGAGTGCGCGATGAAAGGCCTGACTGACAAGCTCAGGGATACGGGCTGCATCATCAATTTGCACCACCCATTTGGCCATTTGACCGAACATGCGGCGATAATCAATTTCCTGAAAGGCTTCGCGCTCGACCTGATCGCTGGCAACCTGCCCGATAAAGAGAATCATCGGGGTGGAATCTTGAAAAGCCGTATGCACGCCGATGGAAGCATTGGTGGCACCGGGGCCACGGGTGACAAAGCAGATGCCTGCTCTTCCGGTCATTTTGCCATAGGCTTCCGCCATATAGGCAGCGCCCCCTTCCTGACGGCAGACGATGAGGTCTATTTCGTCTTGTTTATCATGCAGCGCATCTAAAACAGCCAGATAACTTTCACCCGGAACGCAGAAAATGCGCTCCACACCCTGATGGGTGAGAGCGTCTACCAGCAATTGCCCACCTGTGCGTTGATGCGCCTGATCTGTCATGATGTCTGTTCCCGTTTTTAACTCGTAACTGCTTTGGATTTAGGCTACCAAAGGTCTGATTTGATTATCATGATTTCAGCACAGCCGAGCGCCGCCGCATAGCTTGAAATTTATGACCAAGTGTCATGATGCTATGCGTAAGCAGTATTAGCGGTTGTTTTGAAATTATGCCGATGTCTGACGAACCAGAAGAAGTGAACATTATGTCCCGCCACCAGTCGCCTGCTTTGAAACATCTTGTTGAAATCGAAAAATACGTCAATGCGTTGCCGGATCTTTATAAAGGGCCGGGCGGTGCGGTTGCGGTTATTCAGGATGGCGAAGTTGTTTTGAAACAATGCTGGGGCTATGCGGATTTGGCATCGCGCCGTGAGATCAAGCCGGATACACGCTTTGCGATCTGCTCGGTGACAAAACAGTTTACCTGCGCCACATTGCTGGATGCCATTGGCGAACCGGAAGTGCTGGATGCCGCTTTTGCCAAATTCTTCCATGATTTTAAAGACGAACTGCCGACAGTGCGTGAGCTGTGTAACAACCAGTCCGGTTTGCGTGATTATTGGGCGCTGACAGTATTGTGCGGGGCTGATCCTGAAGGCGAGTTTTTGCCGGATGATGCGCGTAAACTTTTAAAGCGCATGCAGCATGTGCAGTTTTTGCACGGCACTGAATATTCTTATAATAACGGCAATTTCCGTATTGTTGACGAGCTTATCGAACAACATACCGGCCGCTCGCTGATTGATCTGATGCGGGAGCGGATTTTTGAACCGGCAAAAATGCCAAGTGCTGAATTGCGCCCGAATACCGGCACCTTTACCGATTGCGTCGGCTATGTCGGTGATATTGTCACTGGTTTCAAACCTGCCAATAACCGCATTCATTGGAGCGGGGATGCCGGTATGGTGGCCTCTCTTGAAGATATGATCGCGTGGGAAGTTTTCATTGATAAAACCCGCGATGATGAAAACGGCATCTATCGCCGCTTGTCCCGTCCGCAACCTTTTGCTGACGGCAGTGCCAGCCCTTATACGATGGGGCTGAAATATGCTCAGGCGGGTGCATATCGTTTAAACGGTCATGGCGGCGCATTGAACGGTTGGCGTTGCCAGCGCTTTTATTCACCCGATACACGTCTTTCGGCTGTCATTCTTTTCAACCATGAAAGCAGTGCTTATGCTGCCTGTCTTGAACTGATGCGCGTGGCATTGGGTGAGGCAAAGGCTGCGGATGATGTTGCACCTGTTCCTGTTGATGCAGCATGGTACGGTGATTATCTGGATGAGCGCACCGGACTGTCAATCACGCTTTCTAAAGCTTCAGAAGGCCAGATGAAATGCCGCCTTGGTACATCCGCCGAAATGGTGCGTCTGAGCAGCGATACGGAAGCCACCAATGGTCTGACCAGTCTGAAGCGCGATGGTGACATTGTGCATCTGCGCCGTGATGCCGAGAAACTGGTGCTGAGCTGTCAGAAGCTGGTGAAAACAGAAACACCTAACATTTGCGGCCGTTATTATTGCGGTGAGCTGGATGCTGCTGTGGTGGTGGAAAAAGTCGGTACTGCTTTTTATGCTGCCTTTGAAGGCTTTTTGGGCAAGAGCAACATGCAGCCGGTTTATTATGCGGGCGGTGATGTGTGGTTGTTGCCGTGCCAACGCTCAATGGATGCACCAGCGCCGGGTGACTGGACATTGGTATTCCAGCGTGATGCACAGGGCAATATTGCCGGTATCCGCGTTGGTTGCTGGCTGGCGCGTAATCTGAATTACCGCAAAATTTAAGTGCGTGTGATGTGCACTATCGCACAATCTGACTTTTGCTGAATGGAATAAAAAAGCCGCGGAAGATATCTTCCGCGGCTTTTTGTTAGCTCAGTTTGGCTTATGCAACGCGCTTCAACGCATCTGCAATGGTCGAGACGATGGTGTCGATCTGCTCTTTTTCGATGGTCAGTGGCGGTGACAATGCGATAGTGTCGCCGGTGACGCGGATGAGTAGGCCTTTGTGGAAGCAATCAACGAAGACATCATAAGCGCGGCTGCCGACAGCATCAGGACGCGATGAAAGCTCAATTGCACCAACAAGGCCGATATTGCGGATGTCGATGACATGCGGCAGACCCTTGAGGGAATGCAATGCTTCCTGCCAATGATCAGCCAGAGAAGCTGCGCGGGTGAGCAGGCCTTCTTCAGCATAGATTTCCAGCGTTGCAATACCGGCAGCAGAGGCAACCGGATGGCCGGAATAGGTGTAGCCGTGGAAAAGCTCAATAGCGTTTTCCGGACCGGTCATCAGGCCATCATAAACCTGACGGCTTGCAAAAACAGCACCCATAGGAATGGCACCGTTGGTCAGACCTTTTGCAGTGGTGATCAGATCAGGCTCAACGCCGAAATAATCAACAGCAAAAGGAGTTCCGAGACGTCCGAAGCCGGTGATGACTTCATCAAAGATCAGCAGGATGCCGTATTTATCGGCAATCGCGCGCAGACGTTCCAGATAGCCCTTGGGAGGGAGAATAACACCGGCAGAACCGGACATAGGCTCAACGATAACGGCAGCAATGGTTTCTGCACCATGCAGCTGCACCAGGCGTTCCAGATCTTCCGCCAGTTCGATACCATGCGCCGGCAAGCCTTTGGAGAAAGCGTTGCGCTCGATGTCGAGGGTGTGGCGCATATGATCGGCAGGGATCTGCGGGAATACGCGACGGTTGTTGACGAGACCACCAACGGAAATACCGCCGAAGCCTACACCATGATAGCCTTTTTCGCGGCCGATGATGCGGGTACGGGTGCCCTGACCAATAGCGCGCTGGTAAGCGATTGCAATTTTCAGTGCGGTATCAACGGATTCAGAACCGGAACCGGTGAAGAAAACGCGGTCAAGCTTCTTGTTGCCTTTGCCCGGAGCAATCGCTGCCAGTTTTTCAGCAAAGTCGAAAGCAACATTGTGACCCATCTGGAAGGTTGGCGCGAAGTCCATGGTGGACAGCTGGCGCTCAACGGCTTCGGTAATGCGCTTACGGCCGTGGCCGGCATTACAGCACCACAGACCGGCGGTTCCGTCGAGAACCTGATTGCCGTCAATATCGGTATAATAAACACCCGAAGCGCCTGCGAGAATACGCGGGGATGCCTTGAACTGGCGGTTGGCCGTAAACGGCATCCAGAAATTATCAAGGCTTGGGGCATTGTTTTTGGTCTGCATAGCGATCTCCTCTTTCAGCCACTATCATATTCATGCTTTCTGAGCCGCAACAAGTCCTTTTCTGCAAAAGGCTAAGGCATTGAAAAAACAGGTGCAAATTCATGAATGTTTGATATATTCAACATCAGTAACAGTAGTCGGAGGAGAAGTGCTGTGAATATGGATATTGGCGGGCGTTTGCGCACCCTCAGAATGCGACAGAATCTCTCGCAAAGAGAGCTGGCAAAACGTGCCGGTGTCACCAATTCCACCATCTCGCTGATTGAGGCCAATCAGAGCAATCCGTCAGTGGGTGCGCTGAAAAGAATTCTCGATGGTATTCCCATCGGTATGGCAGAATTTTTCGCACTTGAACCCGATGTGCCGCAGACAGTTTTCTATCAGGCCAATGAGCTGGTAGAGATCGGGCGCGGGCCCATTTCCTATCGGCAGGTGGGCGAAAATCTCTTTAACCGTGCGCTGCAATTGCTCAAGGAACGCTATGAGCCGGGGGCTGATACGGGCAAGGTCATGCTGGTGCATGAGGGCGAAGAGGGTGGCATTGTGATCTCTGGCCGTATTGAAGTGACCGTCGGCTCTGAGCGGCGCATTCTGGGCCCTGGAGATGCTTATTATTTTGACAGCAAACTGCCACATCGTTTTCGTTGTGTGGGGCCGGTTCCCTGCGAGGTGGTGAGTGCTTGCACGCCACCAAGTTTTTAAAGTTTTCTCAATAAGTTAAGCCCGCGATGTTGTTCAAAACATCGCGGGCTTTTTTAGTGCACTTTTTAAAATCAGCCGTAGCGGGAAATGCCGATATCACTCATGTCGATTTCCGGTTTAACGCCGGAGATCATGTCGGCCAAAGCGCGGCCGGAACCTGCGCCCATTGTCCAGCCCAGTGTACCATGACCGGAGTTGATATAGACATTGTCATAACGTGTGGCGCCGATGATCGGGGTTGAATCCGGTGTCATCGGGCGAAGGCCTGACCAATAGGTGGCTGCCTGCACATCGCCGCCGCCCGGAAAGAGGTCGGTGACGGATAATTCCAGGGTTGCACGACGATTGGCTGGCAGGTCTTTGCTGAAGCCGGACAATTCTGCCATGCCGCCAACGCGGATGCGGTCGCCAAGGCGGGTGATCGCGATTTTGTAGCTTTCATCCAGAATGGTCGAAACCGGTGCATTGTCTTCATTGATAATCGGTAGGGTCAGCGAATAGCCTTTGACCGGATAGATCGGCGCATTGAGACCGAGGCTTTTAACCATCGCACGAGTATAGCTGCCCAGTGCTACGACAAAACGGTCGCTGGTGATGTTGCCCTGATCGGTTTCAACGGCAGTGACGCGGTCGCCGGATTTCAGGAAGGATTTGATGTTGACGCCATATTGGAATTTGACGCCCAGACCTTCGCAGATTTTAGCCAGTGCATTGGTGAATTTGAAGCAGTCACCGGTTTCGTCATTTGGCAAACGCAAACCGCCGACATATTTTTCTTTAACGCGTGCCAGACTTGGCTCAGCCTGTGCACAGCCTTCGCGGTCAAGCACTTCAAACGGTACGCCGTCTTTGCGAAGAACTTCCACATCTTTGCCGATGGCATCAAGCTGGGACTGTTCACGGAAAAGCTGCAATGTGCCCTGTGTGCGGTGATCATATTCAATGCCGGTATCAGCGCGCAGCTGAATGAGGCAGTCACGGCTATATTCAGCAATGCGTACCATACGGGTTTTGTTAACCGCATAACGGCCGCCTGTGCAGTTGGCGAGCATCGACAACAGCCATGTGTACTGGAACGGATCAGCTGTCGGGCGGATGATCAATGGCGCATGTTTCATAAACAGCCATTTGGCAGCTTTGAACGGAATGCCCGGTGCAGCCCACGGGGATGCATAGCCCGGTGAAATCTGACCGGCATTGGCAAAACTGGTTTCCAGTGCTGGACCGGTTTCGCGGTCAATCACGGTCACTTCATGACCGGCTTTAGCAAGATAATAGGCGGTGGAAACACCAACAACGCCGCTGCCTAAAATAGTAACTTTCATGGGATGACCCCTTTATTGCTTATAATTTTAATTGTTTAAATGCGGTTATCGGGCGCTTAATCGACATATATGCGTTGATAGCGGTGCCCCAGTGCTGTCAGAATTTCATAAGGGATAGTATCACAATCACGCGCGACATCTTGCAATGATTGATGCGGGCCGATCAGCTCGACCAGACTGCCGAGTGCGAGCGTGCCTTCGGGCAGATCGGTTACATCAAGAGTGATGCTGTCCATCGACACACGGCCAACGATTGGCAGTCGTGTGTCACCATAAAAGGCTGAACCTTTATTGCTTAAACTACGGAACCAGCCATCGGCATAACCAACGGCAATGGTGGCAATGCGCATTGGTTTTGGTGTCACATAGGTGCAGCCATAGCCGACCGGTGTGCCTTGAGGCACATTGCGCACCTGAATGACGCGGGCTGAAAGTTCTGCGACCGGCAAAATCGGATGGTTTGGCAGGTCAGGGCCAACACCATATAAAACCACACCCGGACGTGCCAGATTATAGTGAAAGCTTTTATCCTGAAAGCAGCCGCCGGAATTGGCGAAAGCCACCGGCATTTTTGGCAGGCGTGCAATGGCTGCCTGCATGGCTTCAAGCTGCTTAGTGTTAAAAGCATTATTAAATTCGTCACCGACAGCCAGATGGCTGATGATGAACTTGATGTCGAGGTGAGCCAGCAGATCAAGATGATCGGCTAAATGGTCAAGCTCTTCATGCGAGAGCCCCAGACGCGCCATGCCGGTATCAACCTGCAACAAAGCAGGCAATGTGACGCCGCGTTTGATGGCAAGCTTTTGCCAGTTGGCTAGCTGTTCCAGTGAATTGAGCACCGGAATAATTTGCGCATCGGCGCAAGTTTCTTCGGTCTGTGGCTGCAAACCATTGAGTACATAAAGTGTGGCATCATCGCCTAGCAATGGGCGTAGCTTAAGGGCTTCGCCCAAATGCGCCACGAAAAAGTCGCGGCAGCCGGCCTGATAAAAGGCAGGTGCGACTTTATCGGCACCCAAGCCATAGGAATCGGCTTTCACCACAGCAGCAGCGCGTGTTGGGGCAATTTGCTTGGCAACGGCCCGATAATTATGGCGCAATGCCTTCAGGCTGATTGTCAGGATGCCGCCTGCAGCCAGATCATGTTCAGTAGTGGTAAGCTGCATTTTAGAAAGTGACATCGATCATGACCCTGACAGAACAGCAGTAAATTTTACTTATCACATTATGCTAGTCGAAGATCGTTCGAATATCTTTGCTATCTTTCGAATATTATGCGATTTATAGTTCAAATTCAGGTGTTTTTCATCTTTTATTGGAAGATTATACATGCCGTCTCTGGATAGTATCGACCGCAATATCATCCGCAGCCTGCGCCGTGACGGGCGGATGACCAATAGTCAGCTGGCGGCTGAGGTGGGATTGTCGCAATCGGCTTGTTTGCGCCGCGTACAGATATTGGAGCAATCGGGCGTCATTCGCGGCTATACGGCGATTGTCGGTTCCACTGATGGTGATGAGCGTCTGGTGGCGATTGTGCGGATTACGCTTGACCGGCAAACGGAGGAATATCTCAACCGTTTTGAAGAAGCGGTGCGCCGACATCCTGAAATTCAGGAATGTTATCTGATGACGGGGGATGCTGATTATATTTTGCGGGCGGAGGCAGAAAATGCCGCCGCCTATGAAATCATCCACAAGGAAATCTTGTCACGATTACCGGGTGTGGCGCGTATTCATTCAAGCTTTTCAATCCGCACGGTCTTGCTGTCGAAAGCGCCGAGCCAGCAGCGGACGTGAAGAAAACCCGTTCACTCCCACGGGTTAACCTGCAAAATTGAACGGTCGATGGTTTCAATATCGCGCTTGCCGCAAAGTGCCATGCTGATATCCAGCTCATTGCGGATAATCTCAAGCGCTAGTGTGACACCTTCTTTGCCCATGGCACCAAGGCCATACAGAAATGGACGACCGATAAAAGTGCTGCGGGCACCAAGGGCGCGTGCTTTCAACACGTCCTGACCGGAGCGAATACCGCCATCCATGTGAATTTCAATTTGGTGGCCAACGGCATCAACAATTTTCGGCAGCATGGAAATGGATGAGCAGGCGCCATCCAATTGTCTGCCGCCGTGATTGGAAACAACAATCGCATCGGCACCGGTTTTAGCGGCCATACGGGCATCTTCCACATCCAAAATGCCTTTGAGGATGAGTTTCCCGCCCCATTGCTCTTTGATCCATTCCACATCACTCCAATTGAGCTGAGGGTCAAACTGTTCAGCTGTCCAGACTGCAAGCGATGAGAGATCGGTGACGTTTTTGGCATGTCCGGCAATATTGCGGAAGGTGCGGCGCTTAGTACCGAGCATTTTAACACACCAGCCGGGGCGCGTTGCCATTTGCCAGATGTGGTGCGGGGTAAATTTCGGCGGGGTGGAAAGGCCGTTACGCAAATCTTTGTGGCGCTGGCCTAAAATCTGCAAATCAAGCGTTAGTACAAGCGCTGAGCATTTTGCTGCTTTAGCACGCTCAATCAGACTTTTAACAAAGTCGCGGTCGCGCATTACATAAAGCTGAAACCAAAATGGCTTGGTGGTAACCGATGCCACGTCCTCAATCGAACAAACGCTCATGGTGGAAAGCGTAAACGGCACACCAAAAGCTTCTGCTGCCTGAGCTGCCAGCATTTCGCCATCGGCATGTTGCATGCCGGTGAGGCCGGTTGGTGCAAGTGCCACCGGCATTGCCACCTTTTCACCAATCATGGTGGTTTCAAGGGAGCGGTTGGTCATATCGACAAGCACGCGCTGGCGCAGTTTTATCTTTTTGAAGTCGTCTTCATTGGCTTGATAGGTTGATTGGGTAAAAGCGCCGGAATCCGCATAATCAAAAAACATTTTCGGAACCCGCCGGCGGGCAAGTTCTTTCAGATCAGCGATTTCCAGTATTTGCCCCATAGTATCCACCCCTTTTTCTAAAATAGTCTTTAGAGAAACATGGATAGCATTAATTGCCAATATGGATAAACTACTATTCAATGAAGATAATTACTGGCAGAATAATAGCCGGACGGGACGTATAAAGAGGGAAGAGCATGAGCAAGTGCAACGGCAAAACCGACTTTATCGGCAAGGCTTCCAAAGCCGCTGGCGGATGGGGTGCGCTTAAAAGCTCAGGCAAGCAAATTTTGCAAAGCGGTGCTGCTCTTACCAATGTCCGTACCATGCTGAAAGCCAATCAGCCCAATGGCTTTGACTGTCCGGGCTGTGCCTGGGGCGATCCGGAACATGGCTCTTCTTTTGAATTTTGCGAAAATGGCGTGAAGGCTGTTGCGTGGGAAGCCACGGGACGGCGCACCACACCAAAGTTTTTTGCAACCCATACGGTCAGCGAATTGCAGGGCTGGACGGATTATGATCTGGAGCATACCGGTCGCTTGACGCATCCCATGCGCTATAATGCACAGAC
>JAEWHQ010000158.1 GCA_023387715.1 Pseudomonadota bacterium
GCTGTACGTCCATAATCTTTGAGCGTGCGTCAGATTGATAAAATCTGATGTCCTGCTTGGATATGAGACAGATTGTTTCTTTCAATGGCTAAAAAAAGCCGCTCTTCGGAGCGGCTTTTTTATTGGCGGTAATCACAGACAAGACATTGAATAGTTTTACTAATCAAATGCAGCATCCTCCAAAGGTTTAAAACGCTGCTCTTGCTGTCGGGGCGCAACTGTGGCTATAGATTGTAGGCTGAATACAACCCGTATTCAGCCAGTTTTTCAGCAGTTTTCAGGTTTTGTACGATGTCGCGCCTTCAGGCTAATTTGCTTCTTTTGCTCGCCGGTATGATTTGGGGAATGGGTTTTGTTGCTCAATCCACTGCCATGACAAGTATCGGGCCGTTTATGTTTATTGCGGTGCGATCACTGATTGCCAGTTTTACAATATTACCATTGGCGATAGCCGAAGGTGGCAAGGCGCGTCTGACTTTAAACCGTCGTGATTATCTGTTTTTTGCTGCCATCGGACTGGTTCTTTTCACAGGACTTGCCGCCCAACAAATCGGCCTGCAAACAACCTCTGTAACTAATGCCGGCTTTTTAACCGGCCTTTATCTGATTTTGGTGCCTGTGCTGGGCGTTTTGATTTTTCGGGCATGGCCGCATGGGATCATCTGGCCATGCTCCTTGGCTGCCTTGGCAGGCATTTATCTGTTGTCGGGTGGTGAGCTAAGCGCTCTTAAACAAGGCGACTGGCTGGTAATGTTTGGTGCGTTTTTCTGGGCATTGCAGGTTTTACTGATCGGACAAGCAAACCGCACCGGTCGGCCGGTTACATTAAGCCTTGTGCAATTTGCAACCTGTGCGGTGATCGGCTTTATCTTTGCATTCACTTTGGGCGAAGTCGATTGGTCAGCCGTTGCGGTCACATGGAAAGAACTGCTGTTTACCGGCGTTTTCTCATCCGGTGCGGCTTTCACATTACAGGCCATCGGGCAGCGTTATACTACGCCGCCGCAGGCCGCTATTTTTCTGTCGTCAGAAGCTTTGTTTGCCGCGCTTTTCGGAGCAATTTTCTTAAGCGAACGCCTGTCTTTTGTCGGGCTCATTGGATGTGCATTGATTTTCATCTCAATGCTGGCCGTTGAAATTATCCCGATGCTGACCGCAAAAAAGCCTCAAGCTGTGGCTACGCTTTAAAGATAAAAGACGCACCAAGAGCAATCAGGGCAAATCCGATCAGGTAGTTCCAGCTAAATGCTTCTTTCAGATAGAAAACTGAAAACAGCGCGAAGATGATGAGGGTAATGACTTCCTGAATTGTTTTCAGCTGGGCGGTTGTGTAAACAGCTGAGCCGATCCGGTTTGCCGGAACAGCCAGACAATATTCGGCAAGCGCAATGCCCCAGCTGAGAAAAATGACTGTAATCAGCGAGGCTTGCGGAAATTTTAAATGTCCGTACCAGGCTGTGGTCATAAATACATTGGACATGATGAGCAGAATAATGGGAAGAATTGCCGGAGAGATTAAAAACGCCATTTCAGTAGATCCCGAAGAAACGCCAAATTTGACAAGACAGATTTTGATATATGGTGGAATGCTGGCAGGTTTGATGCTTGTGGGCTGCACACAACATAATACAGCGGCGGATTTGGTGGCTCCGATGCCGCCTGCAACGGTACGTGCTTATGATACTGTGCCCAATCATCATGTGGTTGCGGCAGCGGAGCCTGCTATTCTTGGTCTGGCCGAGGAGCAGGATATTGAAAGCCTGAGGCTCGCTCGCTGCCAGACGAATAAGATATGTAAATAATCACACGGCGCAGGGCATAAAAGCCCTATGCGCTGATGGTTTCTTCTGCGATCGGAGTTGGTTTGCCGTTTGCATCAAGGGCAACCATGACAAATTCGCCGTGGGTGACAAGATCCATCTGCTGGGACAAATAACGCTGTGCCCAGGTTTCCACTTTCAAGGTGATCGATGTGCGGCCAACTTTAGTAATGTCGGTATAGATGCATAATGTGTCGCCGACCTTCACCGGTTTGGCAAAGGACATTTCACGCACCGCAGCAGTCACTACACGACCGCCGGCACGTTCTGCTGCGCGGATACCACAGGATAAATCCATCTGTGCCATAACCCAGCCGCCGAAAATATCCCCGGCCGCATTGGCATCGCATGGCATGGCCTGTGTGCGGATGGTCAATGTACCTTTTGGTGAAGAGGTTTCAGTCATTTTGCACTCCTGGAAATTAAATGTTCTGATGATGGATTTAAGCCTTAATCAAAGCAATTCCCACTCTTAAATTGCAGACACTATGATAAAGTGCTGAGGCTGATGGAACGGTTGGGCATATTCGTGCGTTATCCGTTACAAGCTTAAATAGGAGCTGCCCCATGAAAGTTTTTTTAAAAACTGCATTTCTTGCAGTTGGTTTACTTGCAGCCGGTGCTGCACAGGCAGCCAATGCAATTGTAACGGCTGATTTGAATGTGAGAGCAGGGCCCGGCACGAAGTATCGTACCCTTGGTGCCATTCCTAATCGTGCCCGTGTTGATGTTAGCGGGTGTACCAGTGGTTATGGCTGGTGTCAGGTGCGCTATGGCGGACTGCACGGCTGGGCTTCATCGCGTTATTTGGCCACTCGTGTGGGCTCGTCGGGCAATTCTCAGTCGAATAATTTTTCCAATAATGCCGCAGCAATTGGTATTCCGCTGATTGCCGGTGTGGTGATTGGTTCGGCAATTAACAGCCGCAATGATCGTTATTATCGCGATGATTATTATGGCCGTCCGCATTGGAACCGCCCGCATCGTCCAAATCGCCCGCATTGGAATCATAATCGTCCGGGACGCCCGCACTGGGATCGCCCAAACAGACCAAACCGTCCGCATTGGAATAATTCGGGTCGTCCAAAAGGCAATCATGGCCGTCCGCGCCCGCATCGCTATAATTGATTTGTACTTGGTTTGATCTGTTTGTTCTGGTAATGTACCGTATCGGCTAAGAGCATGAGGCGATTTTGTTTCATGCTCTTTTCTTTCCTCAGCGAGATCGCCATATTAGCATCATGACCTCTTCAAAAGATAAGCCACCTTTTTCACAGACCGATGCTGAAAGCAGCATTTCTGGTTTTGCCGAAGCCCCGCAGCCATCGCTGTCGGGAACACCTTTCAGTGCGTCGATTGCGGATTGGGCAAAGGAAATCAGCGATGCAGCCGAGCAGGATGCAGCTGCAAAGCCTGCAAAAAAAACAGCTAAAAAAGCGGTGAAGAAGGCCGATAGTGCTAAGGTGAACGCAGCGCGTACATCGCGTGGAACTTCTATTGGAACCGCTGCCACGGCTAAAGAGCGGGCTGCTGCTGGTCTTAATCCGGTTTCTGGCCTTGATGTGGCGCTTGAAGATGCGGATAAAGTTTCGTCGTCCGGTGCGACAGCCACTGTGCAAGCGCTGTCCGACTTGATTGAATCCGGGAATCCGCTTTTTAAAAATGGTGAGTTGTGGACACCGCACCGTCCTGTCAGGCCAGCAAAGTCTGAAGGCGGACGAGTAATCACACTGGAAACTGAGTTTACGCCATCCGGTGATCAGCCGACTGCGATCAAAGATCTGGTTGAGGGCTTGCAAGATGGCGAGCGAACACAAGTTCTGCTTGGTGTGACAGGTTCTGGTAAAACTTTCACTATGGCGCAGGTGATCCAGCAGACACAGCGTCCGGCCTTGATTTTAGCGCCGAACAAAACATTGGCTGCTCAGCTTTATGGTGAGTTTAAAAGCTTCTTCCCTAATAATGCGGTCGAATATTTCGTCTCTTATTATGATTATTATCAGCCGGAAGCCTATGTACCGCGCTCTGATACTTTTATCGAGAAAGAATCATCAATCAACGAGCAGATCGACCGGATGCGTCACTCGGCGACCCGCTCACTACTGGAGCGCGATGATTGTATTATCGTAGCATCTGTTTCCTGTATTTACGGTATTGGTTCGGTTGAAACCTATACTGCGATGACCTTTGAAATGAAGATTGGTGACAGGCTTGATCAACGCCAGTTGCTCGCCGATCTGGTAGCGCAGCAATATAAGCGTCAGGACATTAATTTCGTCCGCGGTTCTTTCCGTGTACGGGGTGATACGATTGAAATTTTCCCCGCTCACTTGGAAGATAGTGCCTGGCGCATTTCCATGTTTGGCGATGAGATTGAAACCATTACCGAATTTGACCCGTTAACAGGGCAGAAAACAGGTAATCTGCAATCGGTCAAGATTTATGCGAATTCGCACTATGTTACACCCCGTCCGACGCTTAATCAGGCGATCAAGTCGATCAAAGCAGAATTACGTGATCGCTTGGAAGAGCTGACAAGGGCAGGGCGTTTGCTGGAAGCGCAGCGTCTTGAGCAGCGCACGACATTTGATGTGGAGATGCTGGAAGCGACAGGCTCTTGTGCCGGTATTGAAAACTATTCGCGTTATCTGACGGGGCGTAAACCGGGTGAGCCGCCGCCGACATTGTTTGAGTATATCCCTGACAATGCCCTTGTTTTCCTTGATGAAAGCCATGTGACCATTCCGCAGATCGGGGGTATGTATCGCGGTGACTTTAGACGTAAAGCAACATTGGCCGAATATGGTTTCCGTTTGCCGTCTTGTCTTGATAACCGTCCGTTGAGATTTGAAGAATGGGACGCAATGCGTCCGCAAACTGTGGCTGTTTCAGCAACGCCCGGTAAGTGGGAAATGGAAGAGGCCGGTGGTGTCTTTGCTGAGCAGGTTATTCGTCCGACCGGTCTGATTGACCCGCCGGTCGAGGTTCGTCCGGCAAAAAGTCAGGTTGATGATGTGCTGGGCGAAATTCGGGCCACAGCACAGCAAGGTTATCGCACATTGGTGACAGTGCTCACTAAGCGTATGGCGGAAGACCTGACCGAATATCTGCACGAGCAGGGCGTGCGGGTGCGTTATATGCACTCCGATATTGATACGTTAGAACGCATCGAAATCATCCGTGATTTGCGTCTTGGCGCTTTTGATGTGCTGATCGGTATTAACTTGCTGCGTGAAGGTCTGGATATTCCGGAATGTGGCTTTGTGGCTATTCTGGATGCCGATAAGGAAGGTTTCCTGCGTTCTGAAACGTCACTTGTGCAGACAATCGGTCGTGCGGCGCGTAACGTCGACGGCAAGGTTATTC
>JAEWHQ010000329.1 GCA_023387715.1 Pseudomonadota bacterium
ACGTTTGATTTCGCTGCTGGAGCAGGAAGATGGCATCCGCGTATCATTACAATCAAGACGTGGTGCTTTAGCGGAAGTGCTGGCAGCGCTTCAACGTATGGGTTTGAACCCGCCGCCTGCAATTTTGGTGCGCCCTGATGATGCTTTGGCCTCTGTGCGCAGTGCTGTTTTGCTCGGTGCTGTTGTGCCGGAAATGCGCCAACAAACCGAAGAACTGATGGATGATTTGAAGGAAATGGAGCGGTTAACCGCTTCCATTACGGCAGAACAACAGCGACTGGTGACAGCACGCAAGGAACAGGCTGAAGAACATAAGCGGCAGGAATTGCTGCTGGAAGAAAAGAAAAAACTGCAGGAAACCTCCACTGATGAAATGCTTGCGATGCGCAAAACATCGGAAGCTCTGGCTGCCAAAGCCACCAGCTTGCAGGAGCTGATTGCCGGGCTGGATAAGCAGATGGATGGGGTGCGCTCTGCTGCGGAAGCGGCAAAACGTGCCGAAGCTGACCGGTTGGCAGCTGGACAAGAACGTGCCGAACAGGGCGTGGCTGATACCAGTCATTTGATTGCCGAAGGCAGCTTTGAAAAGCTACAAGGGCAGCTCGGATTTCCCGCAGCCGGTAAAATCATTCGCAAATTTGGTGCAAATGATGGTCTTGGCGGCACAATGATGGGAGAAATTTTACAAACTCCTCCTTCTGCCACGATTACGTCACCTTCGGATGGCGTTGTGTTATATGCAGGGGTTTTCCGTTCTTACGGGCAACTCTTGATACTCGATGCTGGTGGCGGATACCATGTCGTCATGGCGGGTATGGGGCGAATCAATGTGTCACAAGGACAGTTTATGCTAGCGGGAGAACCTGTCGGCACTATGGGAGAAAAGCTTTTGGCCAGCGTTGCATCAGTGAATGTTGATGACAGCGCCCCTTTACTTTACATCGAATTTAGAAAAGATGGAAAACCCGTCGACCCGGCTCCGTGGTGGGCCGAGCGGCTATCGGGAAGGACATAGAAATGATACGTAAACTATCGCTGCTTTTTGCCGGAGCCTTAATGGGTGCATCAGCAATTGTGATGGTTCAGGGCACACCTGCCTCCATTGCCAATGCAGCCTCCGGCGCGTCGAGCGATACCTATAAAAAGCTCGCTGTGTTCGGCGATATTTTTGAGCGTGTGCGCGGCCAGTATGTAACGCCGCCCGATGAGCAGAAGCTGGTGGAAAGCGCCATTAACGGCATGCTGACATCGCTTGATCCGCACTCTTCCTATCTTAATCCGGAAGCCGCACAAGATATGCGCGTTCAAACCAAGGGCGAATTTGGCGGCCTTGGCATTGAAGTGACGATGGATGGCGATCTGGTTAAAGTGATTGCGCCTATTGATGATACGCCTGCTTCTAAAGCCGGTGTGTTGTCGGGCGATCTGATCAGCCAGATTGACGGTGCGGAAGTGCGTGGCCTCAGCCTCAATGATGCTGTCGACAAAATGCGTGGGCCCATCAACACGTCTATTGAGCTGACTTTGATCCGTCAGGGTGTTGATAAGCCGATTAAGCTGAAAATTACCCGCGATGTGGTGAAGGTCAAAGCTGTCCGTTACCGTGTTGAAGGTGATGTTGGCTATTTGCGCGTTATTTCCTTTACCGAACAGACTTTTGATGATCTGAAAAAAGCGATCAAAGACATTCAGTCGCAAATTTCTGATGACAAGCTGAAAGGCTTTGTACTGGATCTGCGTCTCAATCCGGGTGGTCTACTCGATCAGGCTGTCGCCGTTTCGGATGCCTTCCTGGATAAGGGTGAGATTGTTTCAACCCGTGGCCGTGATCCGCAGGATGTAACCCGTTTTGATGCACGCAGCGGCGATCTTGTTGAAGGTAAGCCGGTGATTGTGATGATTAATGGTGGTTCTGCCTCGGCCTCTGAAATTGTGGCGGGTGCCTTGCAGGATCATCGTCGTGCAACCGTGCTTGGTACACAAAGCTTTGGTAAAGGCTCGGTGCAAACCATTATCCCGCTTGGTGAAAATGGTTCTTTGCGTCTGACCACGGCGCTTTATTACACCCCGTCGGGTAAATCCATTCAGGGTAAGGGCATTACGCCTGACATCAAAGTGGAGCAACCATTGCCACCGGAATTCCGTGGTGAAGATGTGGTGCGCGGTGAATCCGGCCTTAAAGGGCACATTAAAGGTGCAATTGAGGATGAAGAGGGTTCAGGATCAGCGGCTTATGTTCCGGCTGAGCCAAAAGACGACGTTCAGCTGGCTGAAGCTTTGAAGCTTTTGCGCGGTGAAGAAAAGAATGCGGCTTTCCCGCCGGATTCTAAAAAAGCAGCGCTGGCAGAGTAATTTCTGCCTGTCAGTACTATTTGAATAATTAAAGCGGGTGCAAATTTTGCATCCGCTTTTTTGTTATGTTTTGTTGATAAAAATGCCTTATAGAATAGGGCAGATAAAGACGGAGTGCGCCGGATGGCTGATAAACAGAAGCTGATTGATCCTGAAACTTTACCTTACCGCCCTTGCGTGGGTTTGATGGTTTTAAACCGTGACGGATTGGTGTGGTCTGGTCGCCGTATCATCGTGCCGGAAGGTGAGATGGAAGGCGCAACGCAGCTCTGGCAAATGCCGCAAGGTGGCATTGATAAAGGTGAAGAACCGGTTGAGGCAGCTCTGCGCGAGCTTTATGAAGAAACCGGCATGCGTTCGGTTTCGCTGCTGGCGGAAGCACCGGAGTGGATTAATTATGATCTGCCGGTTCATCTGATCGGCAAAGCGCTTAAGGGCAAATATCGCGGCCAGACACAAAAATGGTTTGCCTATCGCTTTGAAGGCGATGAAAACGAAATCGCGATTAACCCGCCGCCGGGTGATGAAGTTGCAGAATTTGACGCTTGGGAATGGAAACCGATGGATGATCTGCCGCAGCTGATCGTACCATTTAAGCGTAAATTATATCAGGAAGTTGTGCGCAATTTCCGTCATTTGGCACCATAAATTAAAGCGTTAAACTTTAATCTGGCTGTGGCTAAATAAATAGACTTGTAAATTTCTGTATCTTGAGGAAACTTTGTCCGTCACGTAATTTTCTTGCGAAGGAAACATAATGGACGGACAAAGCCTTATTGTATTTCTGATTGTTGGTTTGGTTGCGGGTTGGCTGGCAGGTACGATTGTGCGTGGCGGCGGTTTCGGTATGATCGGCAATATCGTGATTGGTGTAATCGGCGCATTTTTTGCCGGTTGGTTATTACCGCGTCTTGGCTTTAGTGTTGGTGGCGGTTTTATCGCTTCAGTTGTTAATGCTTTTATTGGCGCGGCGATTTTGCTGGTTGTATTGCGCGTTATCAAACGAGCGTGATTATTCGACAAAAATTTTCACACTGGCTGCGCGGCCTGCAGCATCAATCACAGTCAGTGTGGAATAACCAACGCCATCAGGCTGCCATTGTATAGTGCGGCGGCGTTCCGGTTCGCCTAAAGGTTTGCCATTGGCCAGCCAGCGAAACGGTGCGCGCCCGCCTTGCATTTTTAAAACCAATGGTGATGCTTTTTCACCATTAGGCTTCAGTTCCACATGCACACCATTGGGCGGAAAGGTGATTTGTGGTGCCGGTTCTGCTGTTGCCTTGAGCATGATGAGGCCGTCATTGACATTGGAAAAACGCCCCAATGTGATGGGCAGTTCATTGCTGTTTAAATGCAGCGCCCCATAAGGCGCACGCGGGAAGGGCACCGCCGCTAAACCGGATTTGACAAAAGCTTCAAACAAAATGGGGGCGGCGGATAGATATCCGGTCAAACCTGCAACAGGGCCGCCATCAGCACGGCCAACCCAAACGCCCATCACATAGCGCCCGTCATAACCAACAGACCATGCATCGCGATAGCCATAGGATGTGCCGGTTTTATAAGCCAGAATGCGTCGCGCTGCGCCTTCGGGCGGACGAATGCCGGACAAAATATCAGCAATCTGCCATGTGGCGGTTTCACTTAAAATGGTGGTGCCGGTGATCGCCGGTTCTGTTTTTTCGGTGCCGTCTCGCAAAGTGGCGGTTTTGCCGCCATTGGCAAGGCCGGTATAAAGCTGCACAAGGTCGCGCAAATTGATGCCCGCGCCGCCTAAGCCGATCGCAAGGCCGGGCGCTTCATTTTTAGGCAATTGCAATGTCACGCCAGCCTGACGGAAACGGGTGGTCAGTTGCAATGGCCCGACAGCATCCAGCAAGCTGATGGTTGGCACATTCAACGACATTTGCAGTGCCTGCCGGATGGTGACATCGCCTTGATAACTCATATCAAAATTGCGCGGGCGATAACCGGCAAAATCGGTCGGCCGATCCTGAATGATTGTTTCCTGTGCGATTAATCCTTGTTCAAAAGCCAAGCCATAAATGAAGGGTTTGAGGGTTGAACCGGGCGAGCGGACAGCGCGGCTCATATCAATCCAGCCCTGAATGCGGCTGTCAAAATAATTGGCAGAACCAACGGAAGCTAGAATATTGCCGTTGCGGCTGTCAGCCAAAACAATGGCGACAGAGGTTTTATTACCGATTTTTGTGGCGTGGGCTTTGGCAACTTCTTCCAATCCTTGTTGCGCTTGCTTCATCAAAGTTAGCTGATGACGCGGATTGCTCGGGTCTTTTTTGATCGCCTCATCCGATAAATGCGCCGCTAAGGCCGGTAAGGCAAAGCGTCTGGATGATACCATTTCGCGTTGGCTGCGGGTTACTTCCTGCGCGGAAATAATCTCGGCATTTTCCATTCTGGCCAGCACACGGTCACGCGCATTTTGGGCGTTTTCACGGTAGCGGCCAGGGCGGCGGCGTTCGGGCAATTGCGGCAGGGCAACAAGGAGTGCTGCTTGCGCGGTGGTCAGGCGTTTAGGCTCTTGGCCAAAATAGGCAAGAGATGCGGAGCGCACACCTTCCAGATTGCCGCCATAGGGCGCAAGTGTCAGATA
>JAEWHQ010000345.1 GCA_023387715.1 Pseudomonadota bacterium
GGCTGATACAGCGTGGCAATCTCTCTGCTGGTCAGATCTAAGACTTTGATCTCGCGACGATCCGACCAAAAAGCCAATTTACTCCCATCAGGCGAGAATTTAGGATCGAGAGCATCACTATTGGCAGACACAACAAGCGGGACTTCATCGTAGGTCAGGCCAAGCTTGCCATTTGCCTGATCTTCAGAAAGATCAATGCCATAAATGCCCCATTTATGATCGCGCATTGCCGCATAGGCTAGCATGCGACCATCAGGTGAGAAAACAATATCGCGTTCCTCGCCTGCTGTTTTAGTCAGTTGCCGGTAATTACCTTTCAAATCAATAAGAAAAACATCTGCATTGATTATCAGTGCAAAATACTGCCCATCGGGAGAGCTTTGAAAATTCTGACTGCTCAACGCTTGATAATTGACGAGATGATTCATCCCCTGTTCCAGCGTATTGATATCAACCAACTCTGCTTTATCCGCACCCGCTGCGAGCGTATGAACCTGCCCATTGAAAGAAAAGGCAATTTTATTGTCATCAGCAACGGTTAGGTCGCGCACCGGAGAGCCTTCAAAATGGGTGAGCTGCTCTTCGCGCTTATTTTCCAGATTTAGCTTCCAGACATTTAGCCAGCCGGAAGCTTCAGACAGATAATAAAGCGATTGACCATCTGCACTCCAATGCGGATCAAGCCGATCAATGCCATCAACGGCAAATAGGCGCTCATATTTGTCGCTAGCCCGCTCATAGATCCATAATTGGCGGGCATTTGCCGCAACTCTGTGCTGGCGCTCTATGGGGTCACCTGATGGGTCATAACTATAGACCAGCTTGGTAGCATTCGGATTCCAGCTGGCCTCAAGCGCAAAATTCGGCAGTACCAGTGACTCCCGACCGCTGGCAATATTTACGGTGTAAAGCTGGGGCTTCCAACTTGCAGCCCCCTGCACACTGCGTTGTGCATCTCCTAGCCGAAGAGCCGTATAAAGTACGCTTTTACCATCCGGAGAAAAGCTCGTCGGTACTTCTCTCGCCGATGAATAAGTCATGCGCTGCAATTTGCCCGAAAAATCAGCCAGATAAACATCATCATTGCCGTTCACATCTGAAGCAAAAGCCAGCCGCTGAGAATCCGGAGCCCAGACAACACTATGACTATAAGCATTGGCCGGTGAAACTGCGACTGACAACCCACCATCATTATCCGTCAGAAAAACCTGACCGCGATGGGTGAAGGCGATCAGTTTGCCATCTGGTGATAGCGCCGGTTTTTGAATCCAGCGCGCCGGCTCACCGTCAAAATCGGCTTTTGTTTGACTGGGGGCAATCACGGTCAGGGTTAGTAATGCAGTAAAAATTACGAAGTTTTGCATTATCATGACCGTCTCCGTCAGAATTTCGCGCTGAAATTTTCATTCACGCCATAAATTAGTAATACCAGAACCAAACTGCCCCATTCGTCGAAACACCCATACCAAGTATCGACAATGAAGCATTCACTAACTCTGATTTCTCACAAATTGCTGCACAATTACTGCCTGTTTTTGTAAAACTAACTGTTCTGACATTGGCGAGATTGGCAGAAGGCGCAGAATGTTCCGAATGGTTAAACCGTCAGGCATAGAAAGATTCATCACCGCGATCAATCTCGAGGCTTTTTCCCCTCATATACGACATTTTCAGCCTAACTATCGACTACGACACGTCGAAACGAATGTGAGAACTCCTAGTATTATTTATAACACTATATTTCCTGCAAAAATATCCCTGAAAACTGGTAGTTTTACAACAGTTACTAAGAGGGTAAATACATAAGAAACAATTACAAATAAAAATTATAAAACCAATATACCAGTTTTCAGGGATATCTATTGACCGTGCGTGATGATTTAAATTGTTTAAATAAATATTCATTTTGCAATTTGCAAAAACATATCGCGGAATATCTTTTTCTTAGAGGAAGCGGAAATTATGTCTCTTATAAAGGTTGGTTTAAAATACCTGACGTTAACCACGGCACTTGCAGCGCCAGCTTTTGTCCCAACCTTTGCCTATGCACAAAACGCCGAAGCCATTCCACCAGCCGCTGATGCGGAATATCACGCCAATTGGGGGCTGGATATGATCAACGCTCTGCCCGCCTATCTTAAAGGATATACCGGTAAAGGTGTGGTCGTAGCAGTGATTGATACTGGCTTAGACGTTAATCATCCAGAATATGAAGGCCGTATTTCACCCTTTTTCTACAATTTTGGTAATGAACAGCCAGCCCGCGACGTTTTCCCAGGAATAGATAATGGAGAGTTGATTGGACATGGCGATCATGTTGCAGGAATCATTGGTGCGGGTCGTAATGGCTTTGGCATGCAAGGCGTTGCCTACGATTCTATTCTGATGCCTATACTAGCAGTTGGTGTTTATGGTCGTCATGAGGTTCTTGCGCCGATGGATGAGGCCTTATTGCATGCTGTAGAACACGGTGCAAAAGTTATCAATGGTAGTTATGGGCCATATACGTTTCCCACGAAAAAATTTGAAAACAAATCCACGAATCCAAATTATAAAATATTGAATTATCAACTCATTGAACAAACCCCTGACTACATGAAAGTAACCTATGAAATACTGAAACATGCAGCAGACGAAGATGTTGTCATGGTCTTTGCAGCCGGAAATTCTCGACTAGAGCAACCAGGTGCTTATACGAGTATACCCATCGGTAATGGCATGTTTCCGCTCATCACACGCGATTTTATCAACAGTGGCAAGATCAAGTTCCTCGATAATAAGGTGAAAACTATCGATAAACAAAATCCTGACACCTATCAGTTTTTAGACCCGAGTGATCCTGTTTTTGATGATATGGATTTCTCTGATCTCAAAGGCTCACTGATTGTGGTTGTTTCGGTTGGCCGCGACGGCAAGCTCGCTCCTTACAGCAATGAATGCGGTGAAACGGCTGAATGGTGTATAGCGGCTCCCGGTGGAGCGATGACCCGTGATAATATTTCGGGAGGGATTTACTCCACTTGGCCGCAAGGCGATGAGAATAATGGCTATCGATACATACAAGGCACATCTATGGCAGCGCCACATGTTGCTGGCGCTGCGGCCGTCGTGCGCTCCGCATTTCCATATATGAATGCCCGTCAAACAATCGAGACCATTTTAACCACCACCACAAAAACCGGTTTTGAAGATCAGGACAAATTCGGACAGGGTTTGCTCAATCTCGGCGCGGCCATTGATGGTCCAATGGCCTTTCGTTACGCTGGTGTTTTTGATGTAGATACACAAGGTTATTCTTCAATCTGGTCAAACTCCATTTCCGGCATAGGTGATCTCACCAAGCGTGGCGATGGTATTCTCGTTCTTAGCGGTCAAAACTCTTATCAGGGACCAACCAACATTGTTGGCGGCGGCCTGGAAGTACAGGGAAGCATTACATCGGATAGCCATGTCTCGCAGGCAGGCCAATTGTCCGGCAGCGGCTCTGTTGGCAATGTAATACTGGCAAAAGGTGGCAAGATCTCTCCGGGCAGTGCGATTTTTGCAGACAATGCAATCGGTACTTTAACGGTTAATGGAAGTTTCTTCCAATCAAGCGGCTCAACCTATATTGCAGGTCTGTCAGCCGCTAATGGCACTGATCACATCAGCATCAATGGTGCAGCTATATTTGGCAGCAATAGCTCACTGGAGCTTGTGCGCCAAGGCGCCGGGCGTGGCACTGCTGCCGGACGCTACACGTTACTTACAGCCAGTTACGGTGTTATGGGTACCTATGATAATTGGGGCGGCAGCTTGGTTACGCAAACGCCGTTCATCGATTTTGCCTTGGATTATGATACCTATAATGTCTTTTTAGAAACCAGCCGCTCAGATGTGGCTTTTGCGGATATTGCTGTTACGCATAATCAAAGAGCCACCGCAACAGCCTTGGAAAGTCAGGGCGAAGGAAGCATTTTATACGACCACATGTTGTTTTTGAATAAAACAGAAGCCCGGCAGGCCTATGATCAGCTCTCGGGTGAGGCATATGCCTCGATACAATCCTCATTGATCAATAACAGCGCGTACACGCGTACAGCTGTATATAATCAATTGTCCCGAAGCTTTTCCAAGTCTTCAGGCATTGGTGAAACAACAACCGGTTATCTGGATCAGCCGAATTTCTGGATGCATGGCGTTGGTGAATGGACAACACAATCCGGCAACGACAATACAGCAAAAACAAGAAACAGTATTGGCGGCTTTCTGACCGGTATTGATACACAGGTTTGGGATAATTGGCGGTTTGGCTTACTGGCTGGTTACAGTTACAGTAAGTTCCGCATTCATGAACGCATGTCTTCCGGCAAAAGTGACGATTATACCATCGGCTCGTATGCTGGTACTGAAATGGCCCATAATCAAGGCACTTTCGCATTCCGCTCGGGGGCTGCTTATACATGGCATAATATTGACATGAACCGTGGTATCGCCTTTGCAGGTTTTGAAGATAAGCTAACAGCGGATTATAAAGCGGGAACATTTCAGGTTTTTGGAGAACTCGGCTATAAGCATCAAACCACAGAACAATTCGCTATCGAACCCTATGCCAATCTTGCGTATGTGCATTTGAGAGCAGATAAATTCAGCGAAGACGGCCGTAATGGCGCAGCCTTGAACATTTATAAATCCACAATGGATACGGCGTTGGCATCACTCGGATTTCGGATCTCGGCCGACCTTAATCAAGAGGTTATCCCGGTTAAAGCACGTGCGGACATTGCATGGCGACACGCTTTTGGCGATGTGACACCAACATCAAAAGCAAATTTCACCAGATCTGGTGCTTTTACTATCAATGGCATGGCTATTGGTCGTAACACCGCACTTATCTCGGCCGGATTGGATTTCCAACTTGAAAAAAATGCAGTTCTTGGAGTTACCTATCAGGGGCAATTCGGTTCCGGCATCACGCAAAATGGTCTGAATGCCAGCTTGAAAATCCAGTTTTGATGAATTTACGTTAAACATGTAGCTATGCAGTTAACTCATGCAACGTTTCCTTCTCTCCCCATTGCGGGACAGAAGGAGATGTTAATGAACATGGGTAACCGCGATATGTTGCGCCCTTCCATAGGCATATCCGTGGACGTGAAAGTGTCTTCGCCTCATCTAAACAGACGCGATTTATTTCATAGTCTTTGTATGCCCAATACTTAAATCTGAGGCAACTTGGCGGCACGGCAAGTCACTGTCCAATGCGATGCAAACCGTATCACGCTTAAACTGGACTTACACCGATTATGTTCCGGACTACTGCTCATATTATGCGGCTTTTCCTCGAACGCCACCGGCGATCCAGACAAGTGTTGAATGTCTTCCACGTGGGTTATAAAAGCCATTTATATATATTTGAAGATTGCAACCTAGAGGTGGTTTTACGCAAAGCCAACGCCGTATTCAGTGAATAGCCCCGAGTTTATTAGACACTTTTTGTCTTCAGTTTGTGGTTCTGTTCAAAGTGTGCGGGTGACAACATACCATTTCTAACGTGTTTGCGTTGAGGGTTATAAAA
>JAEWHQ010000355.1 GCA_023387715.1 Pseudomonadota bacterium
AATCTCTTGTGCCAGATTGCGATAAAGCGCATCGGCGCGGGAGCTGTATCCTGCTGCTTCCAACCGTTTGATCGCCTGCACGGCCGGACGATTGGCAAAATTGGCACGATCTGCGTTGCTTGGCTTAGGGTAGGGAAGTTCCAAGGTGGACTGACCAAGCTTAGCCGCGGCCAGCTGACCGTAGAATGTGGTGCCGTAATGCGCAGCGCGCTGATAATAATTACCGGCATTGCCGCCAGCGCCAGCTTCTGCTGCACGACCCAACCAATAATAAGCGCGTGATGCAGAAATTGCGCCGGATGAAATCTCGGCAATACGGGCAAAGTGCTTTGCTGCCGTTTTCGGATCATTCAATGAGCGTAATGCGTACCAGCCGGCATGAAACTCAGCATCAGCTGCCATGGCTGGTGATTCTGCCGCATGAGCGGCCGCGACCTGATAAGCCAGTTTCGCTTGGCCAATATCAACCAATTCACGCGATAAAACGCGGCGCTCTGTCCACCATGCATCCGGATCAACCAGTGTTTTGGCATCTTTCGGCGCTTTAATCATGATCTGCGATGCATCCCTGAAGCGTTCAGCACGACGTAAATAACGGGCTTTTACAAACAGAAAAGACGGGTGTGAATGCCATGATTTATCAACGGCATTGATTTTCTGTGCTGCATCATTGCTATTTTTAGATACAGCAAGATAAGCCTGATAAAGTGATTGCGCTTGCGCAGGGCCTGCAAGATTGGCAGCCGATTGCATGCGGCCGTTGTAAAGCGAGCGGATCAGGCGCTTAAGATGATCATCACGCGTCAGAGTATCTGAAAACTCACGCAAGACAGACTGTTCTTCGGCCTGTGACAGGCGTGCATTTGCCCACCATGGCGCCAGCAGCTGTCTGGCTTTGGCATTATTGCCGCTTGCTTTATGAGCGCGCGCCAATGTCACAATGCCTTCTGTTGTTTGCGGAAGGCTATTGCCAAATGCGCCGATTACCTGACCTGCAGGTAATTTTTCGCGCGCCAAGGCACGTTCTGAATTATTGCGGATGGCGGTCATGCCTGGCCAGCCCTGTAATTCAGCAGCAGCAGCCGCAATCTCCGCGCTTGTGATGCCCTCTGCATTGGAGGTGGCAATCACCCACGATAGAATTTGACGGTCAATACTGCCTCTGGCCATGTTGTTTTTCATGGCGATTGTACGGGCGGCATTCTTGTTTTCAAGTGCGTCCAGTGCAGCCTTCAATGTGCCGCTGACAACAGCCGGATTGGCCGCGCGCGGAACGCTGGAGGTAATAACCTGATCCTGCAATGTCGGGCGCTGGCTCGGGCGCGGCTGCGGTGTCACCAGATTAATCGGCGACTCGCGCGTGGCTGACGGCGCAAACGGTGTTGGAACAGGGCGTGAAAACGGCGTCGGAATATCGGCAGACGGCAAAGGCTGCGCGATTACTGTGGCTGTTGGCAGGCAAAGCATCAGGCTGCACCCTGCAAGCAGGATGTTACGCCAAACCGGTGCTCTTTGATCAACTTTACGCATATTGAACCAAACCACATTGCTTTTGCTCTGATTAGTTGTCTCGCATGAAATGAACTTCATTTGAAAGCTGCGGGACGTGTCAGGGCAGAGGAACTTTTTTTCTTTTCCATTATAATTTTTATCAGTGAAGGCATCGTTAACAAACCATTATGAATAAGATCGGATAACTAACGCCCATTGGGTCGTAAAATTGCTTGCTCCATTCTTATGGCAATACTATGGTGCGACCACTTTCGTCGGGTTTTCCGGCGTTTATTAACATTTCATCTCTCAGGAGTTTATTGATGCTGAAGGGCTCAATCACCGCACTCGTTACGCCATTCGATCGTGATGGTGCATTTGACGAGAAATCCTTCCGCTCCTTCGTGAATTGGCAAATTCAAGAGGGTACCAATGGTTTGGTGCCTGTCGGTACAACCGGTGAAACACCTACGCTCTCGCATGACGAGCATAAGCGGGTCATTGAAGTCTGTATTGAAGTCGCGGACAAGCGCGTGCCGGTCATTGCAGGTGCCGGTTCAAACAATACACGTGAAGCGATTGAACTGGCGCAGCACGCTGAAAAAGCGGGCGCGGATGCGGTTCTCGTGGTTACACCTTATTACAATAAACCTAATCAGCGCGGCCTTTATGAGCATTTCGCGGCAATCGCCCGTGAAATCACTGTGCCCATCGTGATGTATAACATTCCGGGTCGCTCAATCGTTGATATGTTGCCGGAAACCATGGGTCGTCTGGTTGCAGATCATAAAAACATTGTGGCCGTTAAAGACGCAACCGGTCGTATTGAGCGTGTCTCCGAACAGCGTGCAGTCTGTGGCAAGGATTTCATCCAGTTGTCGGGTGAAGATGCAACAGCATTGGGCTTTAATGCCCATGGCGGTCATGGCTGCATTTCGGTGACCTCAAACATTGCTCCGCGCCTTTGCACTGAGTTTCAGGCTGCCTGCCTGAGTGGTGACTATGCAAAAGCACTGGAATATCAGGATCGCCTGATGCCATTGCATAAAGCATTGTTTATTGAGCCAAATCCGGCTGGCCCAAAATATGCTTTGTCGCGTTTGGGTCTGATGGAGCCGGTCGTTCGCTCGCCGATGGTTCAATTGGAAGAATCGACACGCCTCATCATTGATCTTGCCATGCAACATGCTGGTCTGATTAATTAATCTATGCCAAACAGAAAAAGCGTCTTTATTTTTAAAGACGCTTTTAATCTGTGTGACAGGTATTATATAACCTCATTATGAATAAGCCAAAAACACCGACAGTGCGCAAAATTATCGCGGAAAACCGCCGTGCGCGCTTTAATTTTGAAATTGTGAGCACGCTGGAAGCAGGTCTGGTTCTGACGGGGACGGAAGTGAAATCACTTCGCGCCAATCAGTCCAATATTGCTGAAAGCTATGCGAGCTTTGAAAATGGTGAGTTTTGGCTGATTAACTCTTATATTCCTGAATATACGCAAGGCAATCGCTTCAATCATGATCCGCGGCGCCTGCGTAAATTGCTCGTCAGCCGCCGTGAAATGGCGCGATTGTTCAACTCTGTTTCGCGCGATGGTATGACTGTTGTGCCGTTGAAGCTTTATTTCAATGATCGGGGACGGGTGAAGCTGGAATTGGCGGTCGCGCGCGGTAAGAAGCTGCACGATAAGCGTCAGACTGAGAAAATGCGCGATTGGAATCGCGAAAAATCACGCTTACTGCGCGATAAAGGCTAAACTTATCATCATTGATTGTTGAGAAATGCAGATGCTGGCAGATTAATTGCCAGCGTCCAGATAGTTGCGCACATTCTCGAAAACATCGTGGAACATTTTTTCAGTTAAAACACCGGTATTGGTGTTGTAGCGCGAGCAGTGATAGCTGGAAAAAATCCGGATCCCGTTAATATCGGTTTCCTTGCCATGGCCAAACTTATGTTTGGAAACAGCTTCGCCAAAGGCGCGGATCGTGGACTGATGCGCGATAGTGCCAAGAGTGACAATGGCGCGTAAATTATTGAAGCCGGAGAGGGCGGGCTTTAAAAACTGGCGGCAATTGTTGATTTCGGATGCTGTGGGTTTGTTTTCCGGCGGCACACAGCGCACAGCATTGACAATCATTGTGTCGATGAGTTCAAGGCTATCGTCAATGCGCGCTTCAAATTTGCCGCGGGCAAAGCCTAAATCAATCAAAGTGCTATAGAGAAGGTCACCTGCGTAATCGCCGGTAAAAGGGCGGCCGGTTCGGTTTGCGCCACGTAAACCGGGGGCAAGCCCGATAATCATCAGGCTGACGCTGTCATCGCCGCCAACAGGCATGAATGGCGGAACCGGAGCATTGTGCCATTCCGGTTCTTTTACGCGCCATTCTTGTAAAAAATCATGCAAACGCGGACAAATCGCGCAGTCATGTGAAGGATGGATCATGTTTACCCTTCAGAAGAATCGACGATGATCAATAATCGTCGTCTTCCATATCATCAGCTACAAAGCGCGGTGCCTGCTGCTGCGGACGTTCGGACATTTCACGGCCGATTTCTGATTTCAGCGACACGAGATCAATGAAATGGTCTGCCTGACGGCGCAGTTCATCGGAAATCATTGCAGGCTGAGTGGTCAGCGTCGAAACGATAGAAACTTTGCGACCCTTGCGCTGCAAGGCCTCAACCAGTGAACGGAAATCGCCGTCGCCAGAGAAAATAACGAAATGGTCAATGGCATCGGTCAGCTGCATCGCATCAACGGTCAGCTCAATATCCATATTGCCTTTAACTTTGCGACGTCCGGTTGCGTCGGTGAATTCTTTGGCAGCTTTGGTGATGACTTTGTAGCCGTTATAATCAAGCCAATCAATCAAAGGTCTAATTGACGAGTATTCCTGATCTTCTACCAATGCTGTGTAATAATAAGCACGCAGCAAATAGCCACGGTTCTGAAATGCTTTTAGTAATTTGCGGTAGTCAATGTCGAAACCGAGTGTTTTGGAGGCTGCATATAGATTAGCGCCATCGATGAAAAGGGCGATCTTTTCACGGGAATCGAACATATGTAAAAATCCACTCTACAGGCATGGGCCTAAAAACCAGTCTAACTGGATGGCCGTCGTGAAACATATAAATGGCGACGTCAAAAGAACTTTTTGGTGCAACTTACGTCTTGAGCCTATTTTCTAAGGGGAATGCACAGAAATACAAGCAACCCTAGGTTGATTTGCCCTAATTGTAATGGCTTAAATGTTGATAATTGAACTATTTTTTCGTTAAAATCTGGGGAATGCTTGTCGGCTTGCTAACAAAGCCTCTGACTGGTATTCTGGCAAAGAATATAAAATTCTGTTATGCAATAGAGGACGGCTTACAAAAATGAGGACGCGCGGGTTGTTTCGCGCGGCTTTTACTTGTTTTTTTTCGCCTTTCACGCTATGTGCAGACAAATTTCGTTAAAGATCGTATTATGAAAGGGACCCGCTGATGGCCCGCGTCACCGTTGAGGATTGCGTAGACAAGGTAGACAACCGCTTTGAGCTGGTTCTGCTTGCCAGTCATCGTGCACGCCAGATTTCGCAAGGCGGACAGATTACCGTCGATCGCGATAATGACAAAAACCCTGTTGTTGCATTGCGTGAAATCGCCGATGAAACACTTTCACCAGACGATCTGAAAGAAGATCTGATCCATTCGCTGCAGAAGCATGTGGAAGTGGATGAGCCTGAAGCTGCACCAACTGCATTGCTGACCGGTAGCATTGATGCAACCGCTGAAGGCATGGATGAAGCCGGTGAAGATGAAGCAGTTGTCTTCGATCAGATGTCTGAAGAAGAATTGCTGGCCGGTATTGAAGGTCTGGTTGCTCCGGAAAAAAGCGACGACTTCTAATTATTTGCCCGACCGGCTGCGGCCGGTTACTGAATTTTTGATATGCGTCGCAACTTTTAAGTTGTGGCGCATATTTTTTAACGGCACTGCAACGTGTCTGCGACATAAAAGGACTTATATAATAATTACGCGCTAGCGTTGAAAATTATACTTGTCAGCAAAAATGCATGGTTTACTTTAAAAACACTGATGTGTTTGTTTTTGTATAGGAGTTCCTGTCGATGATGCGCCAATATGAGCTTGTGGAACGCGTGCAGCGATACAAGCCAGATGTAAACGAGGCGCTCCTCAACAAGGCCTATGTTTATGCCATGCAAAAGCACGGAAGCCAAAAACGTGCTTCCGGTGATCCTTATTTTTCCCATCCTTTGGAAGTGGCGGCAATCCTCACCGATATGCGCCTTGATGAAGCAACCATTGCGATTGCGCTGCTGCATGACACAATTGAGGATACGGATGCGACGCGCGCCGAAATTGATCAGCTGTTCGGGCCTGAAATCGGCAAGCTGGTTGAAGGGCTGACCAAGCTTAAAAAGCTTGATCTTGTTTCCAAAAAAGCCGTGCAG
>JAEWHQ010000358.1 GCA_023387715.1 Pseudomonadota bacterium
CCCCATTTCGGGCTGACATAAGTAGCATGATAATGGGTGGCAGACCCCACTTCCGGCAACCAAATCTGACCGGCAGAGACGGTTTTTGCAACTTGCTTGGCCATCTCCCACTCAGCCATTTCAGTGACGCGGTGCTTTTGACCGTCACAGGCAAAGGAAAACTGGCAGGCATTCAACATATTTTGGTTTTGATAAACCACGCCACAGATTGTGGCCGGATAAGCCGGATTGCGCACACGGTTGAGCACAACCTGTGCGACACCCACCTGACCTTTTACAGTTTCGCCGCGCGCTTCATAATAGACTGCTTCAGCCAGACACTGCTGTTCTTTCTTCTCAAATGCACTTGGAGGCAAAGGGGCAGCAGCCCATGCGTGATCTTTAGGGCCGATAGGCGGGACAAATCGCCCATCCGATTCATCCGGCGTCAGAATCGTTTCAAAAGGCGAATTACGCGCATAATCCGGTTTTGGCGGTGCATAACCAAGCGCCAGAGAATCAGGTGTATCATTGGTGATCAGACTTGCCAGCATGGTTGGAACCGGCACTTTAGGCTTAGCAACGACCGGCCTGTGAAAAGCCATCGTAATGGCTATTTCCTTCCCCTCAATCGGCGATTTATCAAAGCGCATTTTCGCATCGGATTTTTCAGCCGGACGTGAAATCATGCTAACACGATCAAGCAGACTGCCAGCGCTGAAAGCGCGCTGCGGCGCAACCGGCGCAATGGTTACGATTCGCCCCTGCTTATCGCCACGCACAATGCGCCCTTCATCCGGATCAGGATCATCAACACCAAGCTTTGCCTGACGACTGACACCACCCACAGCCACCTTGCCGATACCCTCGACATTAATACCAGCAGCCGCAACCGAGCCTGTGATCAACGAAGCATCAACAAATTGCATCTCCGCCTTATGGACAGAGCCCGCAGGCGCCGGCGTCATATAAGCCGTCCAGCGGTTATCGCCCTGCTCTGACGATGTCACAAGGCTGGCCATATCCTGAAAGGCAATAGCGGTTGTACTGAGAAGGCTGAATGCTGCTGCGATCAGCGCCGGAGCAACAACGCCGCGACGCGACTGCTCAACGCGCGGATAAGCGCGAACGGCATAATAACGCCCATCCTCAGGGCAATAACCCTGAGCCGGATATTGCCACTCTGTTTGTGACAGGCCTTTGGAACGGCGGCCAAACTTCCGCAGTGACAAAAAGCGCACCGAACTCTCCACTCAATTAACACGAACTCACTCAACTGATGCCGATAATGAAGTATTAACCTTGATGGATAGTTAACAAATGCACATTAATATCTCGGTAATATTGGTAAATTATTTATTAAATCATGTAATCCATTAATATTTTAAATTATAAATTAAAATATCGGTATAAATATACAATATAAAATCCTCTAAATAAAAAACTAACAAAATAAACAAATTAAAAATCTTATTTAATCAATACAAAAAAAATATCATCTTTTTTCAAAAAACAAAAAAAACTCCGGAACATTGTCCGGAGCTTTTATCATTTCAGAAAACGCTAATTTTAACGCTTTTTCTTCGCGCGATTGGCAAAAGGATTATCCGATGTACGCAACGATAAGCGGATCGGAACCCCCGGCATATCGAAAGTGTCGCGCAAACCGTTAATCAAATAACGAACATAGGATTGCGGCATCACATCCGGACGCGAGCAGGAAACCACGAAACCTGGCGGGCGGGTCTTGATCTGCGTCATATATTTAACTTTGAGACGACGTCCGGCAACGGCTGGCGGCGGATGATGGGTGATAACCCCTTCCAGCCAGCGGTTAAGCTTACCTGTCGAAATACGACGGTTCCAGATTTCATCTGTAATCGCCACATTTTCCATCAGCTTATCAATGCCCTGCCCGCGCTCACCGGAAATCGGCACAGCACGGATACCGCGCACCTGCGGCAACAAACGGGCAGTTTTTTCGTAAAGATCAGCCAGCACCATCTGGCGGTCTTCCACCAGGTCCCACTTGTTGAACGCGATAATCGGAGCGCGGCCTTCACGGATAATCAGATCAGCGATCTGCAAATCCTGCTTTTCAAACGGGATAGTCGCATCAAGCACAATGATGACAACTTCCGCAAAGCGAATAGCATTCAGACCATCAGATACAGCGAGCTTTTCAAGCTTTTCCTGCACGCGTGACTTACGGCGCAGACCGGCTGTGTCAAACAGTTTGATCTGACGGCCACGCCATTCCCAGTCAACGGAAATAGAATCACGCGTAATACCGGCTTCAGGCCCGGTCAGCAGACGATCTTCACCCAGCATCGTGTTGATGAGTGTTGATTTACCAGCATTCGGACGACCGACAATAGCAATGCGCAATGGCTTGGTCGGATCATAGGCCGGAACATTTTCTGCATCCGGATCTTCGATATCATCACCAACGAGTGCGCCGATGGCAGCAGGTGTGAAAACAGCATCAGCCGCTTGTTCAGCTGCTTCGGCTTTTTCACGGGCAAAAACCCGCTCTTCGCCAAGTGCTTCAACAATAGCATCGCGCAGATCAGCCATACCAAGACCATGCTCGGCAGAAATCGGACATGGCTCACCAAGACCCAGCGTATAGGCATCATAAAGACCGCCCTGACTGCCGCGTGCTTCGGTTTTGTTCACAACCAGAATAACCGGACGGCCAGACTTGCGCACCATTTCGCCAAAGGTCAGATCGGCAGGTGTCACACCCGCCTTAGCATCAACCACAAACAAAATAGCATCAGCTTCAGTCATCGCCAGTTCTGTCTGGGCACGCATACGTGCTTCCAGCGTGTCATTGGCAGCGTCTTCCAAACCTGCCGTATCAATGACCTGAAACCTTAAATCATAAAGTTTCGCATCATGCATCCGGCGGTCACGGGTAACGCCTGGCAGGTCATCCACCAGCGCGAGCTTGCGCCCGACCAGTCGGTTGAACAAAGTTGACTTGCCGACATTCGGACGTCCGATAATAGCAAGAGTAAAAGACATTGAAGGGCTTTCCCCATATCGTCATAAGAGCACCTGAAAGCCATGCCATCAGATGCCCCGTTTTTCTTAAAGTTTAATACCATCTATCAAACAGCGGTATTATTCGTAAAATATCAGCCTTCAGACAAAGTGCCTGCACCACGCATCAGGTCGAGCATAGTATTGGCACGCTGGCGAAGATTAGGCGGGGCAACAGCATCATCGGCATTCTGCTTGAACAGCTTGGCCGCATCTTCGTTGCGTCCTGCCTTCCATGCAGCCAGAGCCAAAGTTTCGCGTGCGCTGTGACGCATCGGATTGCTGTCTGCTGACAGGGTTTCCACGCGCTTGGCCACATCGTCGTAAGTGCCGTTATCAACCAGAATATAAGCTGCACGCAAACGCGCCATATCACGCAATGGTGCAGGAATTGCATTATCCTGTGAAGCCTTATCAAAAGCTTCAACGGCAGCTTTCGCATCACCTTTTTGCAACAGCACAGTGGCTGCACGCAATTGCGCCAAAGCCGGATAAGAACCATAACCGGTTTTTTCCAGATCATCGAGCGCAGTCAAAGCTTCGTCATTTTTACCCTCGGAGGCCAGATCAAGAGCCGCCAAAAACTTATCGCCCGAAGCAGACGATTTGCTTGATGTCCAGCTTGTATAAGCGACATTAGCAGCCGTGCCCAAAACAATGGCAACTGCACAACCGATAATCAACGGACCAAACCGCCGCCAGACAGCTTTTGCCTGATCGGACCGGAGTTCCTCGTTTACCTCGCGAATGAAGCTATCGTCTGCCATGAACCTGCCGTCTGAACCTTGAGTTTCTATTTGCTTTCATGCCAGCCACAAAACCGACCACAAAAGCTGATCACTTTAACTTAAATGAGCTTTTAATCGGATTTTGCAGCATTTGTAAGCCCTGACAGACAAATAAGCTGCCACTTACACCACAAGCCCGATTATTCTCTGATATCAATGACCTGACCTTTGCCACATTCAACATCTAGAAAACAGCCCTGTTGCCTGACAGCTGAATAATAAATGTGGTTATAACAACCCGTTTAAAAGAATCAGGAACAGATAATATATCCATGCCATGCTTTATATGCTTGGCTCTTATGTCTGAACTATGATTGGCTTATTTGATGCGTTTTCTTCACTCCACCGCCGCTTTTGCTTTAATTTTCTCTCAAACAGCGATAGCTGCACCCGCGACAGAAACATCCGCTCAGCCAAAGACCCAATATGTCCTGATTTCCTTTGACGGGGCACATGATAATGCGCTTTGGGCACGAAGCCGCGAATTTGCCAAACAAACGGATGTGAAATTTACCTATTTCCTCTCATGCGTCTTTTTATTGCAGCGCGCAGACCGCAGCCACTATCAGCCACCCAAATTAAAACGCGGCAGCTCGAATGTCGGCTTTGCACAAGATAAACAGGAAGTGGAAACGCGCCTTCAGCATATCTGGCAGGCGCATTTGGAAGGCCATGAGATTGCCAGTCATGGCTGCGGCCATTTTGACGGCAAAGCATGGAGCGCCAAAGATTGGGATCAGGAGATCAACGAGTTCAACCGTATCACCGCCCAAGCCTATAAAGATAATGACATTGCCGGAGAACCGGCCGAATGGCAGGATTTTGTCGCCAATAAAATTACCGGCTTTCGCGCCCCTTATCTGTCCGATGATAAACCCGTACAGGATGCGCTGCGAAAGAACAATTTTATTTATCAGGCATCGGGTGTTGCCAATGCACCGGAGCGCCCGACCATTAAACAAGGCTTGGCAACTTTCGGCCTGCCGCTCATTCCGGAAGGCCCTGCCAAACGCCCGGTCGTTGCCATGGACTATAATTTATATGTGCGCCACTCCAAAGGCAAAGAACAGCCGGAACAAGCCGCCAGTTTTGAAGAGCGCAGTTATCAGGCTTTCAAAACCGCTTTTGACAAAGAATATAATGGCAAACGCGCACCATTTCAGATGGGCTTCCATTTTGTCCTGATGAATGATGGCGCCTATTGGCGTGCGATGGAACGTCTTGCCCGTGAGGTTTGTGACAAGCCGGATGTAAAATGCACCAGCTATCAAAATTATCTGGCGGAAACGGCTGCATTTTCCCGCTAAAAACGCATAAAGAGTGGCCAGTCAAACCGGCCACTCTTTATAATGTAAATCTTATTTGAAAAACTCTTCGTAAAGCTCTGGCTTGAAGCCGATGATAATCTGATCGCCCTTGATCAAAACCGGACGCTTAACCATAGAGGGCTGTGCCAGCATCAGGCTGATTGCCTTCTGCTCGTTCAGGCCAGAGCGATCTTCTTCCGGCAGTTTACGAAAAGTAGTACCGGCACGGTTCAGCAGTTTTTCCCAACCGGCTTTTCCAGCCCATTGCTCCAGATCAGCCTGTGCAAGCCCCTCTTTTTTATAATCGTGAAATTTATAGTCGATGCCTGCACTTTCCAGCCAGTTGAAGGCTTTGCGCATCGTATCGCAGCTTTTAATCCCATAAATTGTCACGCTCATCGCTTAACACTCCGATTCATATTGCTTTCAACAATCTTCTAAAGCATTGGCGCATTGAAATGAACCTTACCAAATAAAAAGGCAGATGCATTGAACGCACCTGCCTTTTAAATCATCACCTGATTGACAAGAAATCAGCCGGCGCGTGCCATTTTAATGGCTTCGATCAGGTCTTTTTCCTTCATCACGCCACCATATAAACGGGTGCCGATGACAAAAGACGGCGTGCCGCCAAAATTGAACGCATCGCCCTGCGCCATATTGCGCTGCAAAATGCCGTCAATCTTCTTGGCATGCTTTTTATAAGTGGCTTCCAGTTTGACCGGATCAAGACCACCCTTTTTCAAAGCTTCATCCACCTGCTCTCTGGTCAGACGACCAGGTGTTTTCATCAAGGCATCCATCGCCTTAATATATTGGCCGTCTTCCTCAGCCGCCAACACCAGATTAGCCGCATAAGTGGAAGGCTCTCCAAAGATCACCCAGTCTTTCATCACCAGACGCACATTGCCGTCGCGCTTGACCACATCAAGCAATTCGCCATGGCCTTTTTTGCAATAAGGGCACTGGTAATCGAAATATTCAACGATGGTCACATCGCCTTTAGGATTGCCCAGAACCGGAATTTCCGGATCATAAAGCACATCATTAACGCTTGGCATATTCTGGGAAAAAGCCGTTGTCCCAAGCATCATCCCTGCAGTGCCTGCAACAGAAGCCGCCAAAATCTGACGTCGGTTCAACATTTTAAAATTCTCCTTTTCCGGATTCCTGCTGGTTCAGCACCACCACTTTGGAGCCAGCCGGTACACGCTTGTGCAAATCAAGAATGTCTTGGTTAAATAAGCGGATACAGCCGGACGATGCGGCCTTGCCGATTGACCAAGGCTGGTTGGTGCCGTGAATACGATAAAGTGTGTCCTGACCATTGCGGTGCAGATAAAGAGCGCGCGCACCAAGCGGATTGCTGACGCCGCCTTCCAGACCACCTGCATATTTTGCATAATGCTCAGGACTACGCTTGATCATGTTTTGAGTTGGTGTCCAGCGTGGCCATGAAGCCTTACGCGCGATGTCGGCAGTACCGGAAAATGCAAGCCCTGCCTTGCCCACACCAACGGCATAACGCATAGCGCGGTTATTCGGCATCACCAGATAGAGATAGCGCTTATAAGGATCAACAATCACGGTGCCGACAGGATGCGATGTTTTATAATTTACTTCCTGACGCAGATTGCGCTTTTCTACCTTTGAAATATCAATCGCCGGAATGACCTTGCCGTTGTCATTAACGGCAGCATACATTTTTTCATAACCACTGAGGTCATCAATTTTCGGCTCTTCTTTAGGCTTTGGAGCTTCAACCGGTATAACAGGTGCCGTTACAGGTGCGGCAACTGTTGCACCGGCTGTTGTTGCTGGCTTGGTGGTGTTGCATGCCGCCAGAAACAAAGGCAAAACGCCCAGCAGCAGCAAACGTCCGGTCACATTTCCGGTGCGGGTTTTAATATGTGAAGGTAGTGTCACAGTGTTGTCCTTAATTCTTTGCTTTTTTAGCTTTAACGGCTGAGGCGTTTGATATTTGATTGCAGTGTTTCGCGGGATATTTCACCAAGATGTGCAGATTTCAGTATTCCGTCGGCACTGATAAATAAAGTAGCAGGTAATCCGGGTGCGCCGTAATGGCGCGACAGATCAGAAAACTGATCTATAATGATTTGCGGCAAGACTATATTATGTTGCTTCAAGTAATTTTGAATAGCAGCCTGCCCTTCACCCTGATTAGCAAAGATAAAT
>JAEWHQ010000050.1 GCA_023387715.1 Pseudomonadota bacterium
ATTGTTGCCTGTTTGATATGATCAGGCGTGTCATGAAAGGGGCGACCTAATTCCAGATGAATTAAATCGGCACCTTTCGCGGCTAAAGCTGCGGCTTTAGCGTACATGCCGTAATTTTTCTTGGATGTTTGAGTGATACGACGTGCTAAGCGGGCCATAATAAATCCTGTTTATTGTTACGGCAGTCAGAAATTGAGAGGATGCCGTTTGTTTGTTATGAGGCAGGCGCTTTTGCGCCTGCCATGTCTGCTTGACTTATTCTTTGTCGACGGTTGCCAGCAGATCGGAGACGCGCTCGTTATCCCATTTGTCGAGGGTAGAGAGCTTGCCGTCTTTGACGCCCCAAATCAGATAAGGGCCGGTTACATCGCCGTTGGCATCAAAGCTGATTGGTCCGGTTGCGCCATAATAGCGGATTGGCTGGCCTTGTTTGATCAGGTCTTTGGCCTTGGCAAAACCGGCGGCGCCTGGATAGACCGCTTCACCTTCGCCACCGGTTACAACGCGCACAGCATCACGGATGGCAGTGCCATCAGCTTTGCCACTTTGCTCCATGGCTAAAAGGGCAACAGCAGCAGCGTCATAGATGGTGTGGAGGCCGGGGCCATTTGGCTCGGAACCGTATTTTTCTTTCCATGAGGCATTAAATGCTTCAACGGATTCACCTTCAATTTGCGCATTATCAATGCCGGCAGCATTTTGCAGATATTGCGCCCCAACAGCGTTGACAAACTCATCGGCGCGCAGCGCATTGCTCAACAGCAGATTTTGCGTGCCGCCATAAGAAATCCACTCGCGGGCAGCGGTTGCGCCATCAGCCGGAAATGCGATGAGGAAGAGCGCGTCGGGTTCACCGGCAAGGGCAGAATTGACCTCTGCACGGTAAGATGCCTGCTCCTGATTATAAGGGGTTACGCCGGAAACCTTGCCGCCCATTTTTTCAAAAGCAAGTTTGAATTGTTTGCTTAAAGAGACGCCATAATCTGAGTTGACGTGAATAATGGCGACATTTTTATAGCCACGCTCTTTGGCAATACTGGCAATAACGATTGCTTGCGGACGGTCGGTTGGCAGAGTACGGAACCAATAACCATTGGTGCCGCCTTCTTTGGCAAGTTCTGTGAAAATAGGCGCACTGGCACAGCAGGAAATTTGGGTGACCTTGCTCGGCACCGTGACGGATGTGAGAATTGGCAGTGATACACCGGACTGAATGGCACCTAAAATAACGGGTACTTTTTCAATTTCCACGAGGGTTTTGGCTGCATCAACGCCGACGTTTGGCGAGCCCTGATCATCGCGCAGGATGAATTTTACTTTACAGCCATTGACCCCGCCAGCCTCGTTGAAGTGGTCAATGGCCAGTTGGGCTGCATCGCCGATCGATTTGCCGATTGCGGCCATTGAACCGGTTATGGACAAAACGGAACCTACGGAAATTTCGCAAGATTTGTTTTCTTGCGCTTGGGCAGACATACTGCCCAAGCACAAAGCGGTAGACAATAGACCGATTGTTACGGCTGTTTTGATGATTGTTTTTTTCATTGCACTTCCCCTTTATGAGCTTGTTTGAAGCTTCATTATTGTTGTGGTTGGTATTATTTTTTAGATTTGAACCAGTCGTTTAGTTTTGCTTGTGCCAGTACAAAAGATGGCGCGGCTTTTGCCAGCGGACGCAGCGTTACAGGCTTTGCGGCCATTAACGGCACCGGTAATTGATCAACCGGACAGGTGCCAAGAATTGCATCAGCTAATGTTTCACCGAGCATGGTTGTCATGGCGACACCACGGCCATTGCAGCTGGTGGCACCGAAAAATCCGCTTCCAAATTGATAAATATGCGGCAGGTAGTCGGTGGTGATTGCAGCGGTGCCGCGCCAGATAAATTCAACTTCGGGCACTTCGCTCAATTGTAATTCATGGCTTAAACGACTGACGATTGCATGGCTCATGCGTTTTTCTGCATGAAAAGGCAGCAGTGCCATGCCGCCGGAAATCAATCGGTTATCCTGATCAAGCCGGTAGGTGAAAATATTGGTGCGACTGTCGGATACCGGTTCACGCCTGGGTGAAAAACGCTGTACGATATTTTGCGGCAGTGGTTTGGTTGCTATTTGATAAACATGCAGCGGGATGATTGTGCGCCCAACCTGATGGGCGACACCCTCTTCGAAAGCATTGGTGCACATCAAAACTGACTGAGCTGTGATTGAACCATTCGGAGTGCGGATCAGCCATTTGTCCTGCTGTTTTTCAACCGAAAGAACTGAACTTTTCTCATAGATTTGGGCGCCAAAACTTTGTGCGCGTTTGGCCAAAACATGCACATAGGCGAGCGGGTTGATCATTCCGCCGGAATTGTCACGCAGTGCGCCGTGATAAAGCTGAATGCCGGTGCGCTCAATTGTTTGTGCGGCATTGAGCCATTCGACTGGTTGTCCCAAAGATTGCCATTGGGTGACACGTTGCTTGAGCGCTTGTGCCATCTCCGCTGAATGGGCAGGTTGCAGCCAGCCGTTTTGCTCAGCCTCACGGGTGAGGCCACCAAGGCGTGCCAGTTCAAATACACGATCCGCCCCGCGTCCGACCATTTGCAACAGTGCTTTGCCGCGTTTGTCCCCGAGTTTGTTGATGACATAATCCGGCGCTGCCTTGGAAAAATTGGGCACTACAAAACCGGCGTTGCGCCCGCTTGCACCAAAGCCGATTGTGTGTGCTTCCAAGACGACCACTGAGCGTCCGGCTTCGCTTAATTTTCCGGCTGCTGCAAGACCGGTAAACCCGCCGCCGATGATGACCACATCCGTTTGGATGTGATCATTCATTACTGGGTAGCGTGTTTGTTGTGGCGTTGTTGCATGCCAGAGCGTGGGAGGATTAATCATTGCTGCGCTCACTTAATATGCTTGGAAACCGCATCGGCTTCACCGATGAGGCCGCGTGGACGAAACAGTAAAGTGAGGATGATGAGCAGGCCGATCAGGATAGTTTGGATGGCGCCGCCCTGTGATTGATATTGCACAGGCAAGAATGAGCTGATGGCAATGCCGCTCATGCTCCAAAGACCCCAGACACCGACTGCGCCAACAATTGCACCTAAATTATTGCCACTGCCGCCAACAATGAGCATTGCCCAAATCTGGAAGGTCAGGATCGGCAAGAAATCCAGCGGGCTGACAAAGCCGATGAAGCCGACATATAGGCCACCGGCAAAGCCGATTAATGTGCAGCCAAGCACAAAAACTTGCAGGCGAATGGTGGTTGGGTTTTTACCAAGAGAAGCAGCTGCACGTTCATCTTCGCGCACACCTTTGAGCAAACGCCCCCATGGAGAGTGCAATGCAGCCTGCAAGCCGAGATAGATGATAAGCGTGATGCAAGCGACAAGCCCGAGATAGAAAAGATTGTAATTATTGGGCGTATCGAAATAGTTGAAGAATGGGCGTGGCAGGCCAACCAGCCCTTGCGCGCCACCGGTCAGACTATCAAAATTGAGGGCAACCAGCTGAATACTGATGGCAATACCAAAAGTGGCAATGGCTAAATATTCCTCGCGCAACCTTAGTGTTGCAAGGCCGACGATCAGCGCAGCAATGGCAGCCAATGCGGCACCGCCTAAAACACCAATCGGGAAAGGCAGGCCAAAACCACCAATCAGATAAGAACGGTCAGGGCCGATGAGAATGGCGGTTCCATAGGCGCCGATGGCAAAGAACCCGACAACGCCCGCATTGAAAAGTCCGGTATAGCCCCATTGCAGATTAAGCCCCATGACGACTATGGAATAGGTCAGCGCCATAATGAGAAAGAAAACCAGATAAGCCGCAAAACCACTCATTTTGCACCTCCGATGGTGCCGCCGAACAGGCCGGACGGGCGAATATAAAGAACGGCGATCAGGATCAGAAACGGCACTGCCATTTTATAACTGGCCGGAATGATGAAAACGGACAAGGATTCTGCAAGGCCGACGATCAAACCACCAATGACGGCACCAAAAACATTGCCGACACCGCCAAGAATGGCCGCAGCAAATAAAGGCAGAATGAGGTGGAAGCCGATCTCTGGGCGCAGTTGCACCGTGAGCCCGTAAAGCACACCGGCAATGGCTGCTAAAGATGCTCCAATAACCCATGTCCAACGCACGATGTTTTTCGTGTTCAGGCCGTTAATGCGTGCCAGTTCCGGATTTTCTGCCAATGCACGCATGGATAGGCCAAGGCGTGTTTTTTGCAGGAAATAATGCAGCGCGATGACGACAACAATTGTCAGCACCAATGTAAATAACTGGTCAGGCATAATGCGCATGCCCGGGGCAAACGGAATGGCAATTTGCAGGCTTGAGGAGAAATATTGCGCACTGCCGCCAAAGAGCAGCAAAATAATCATCCGCACCAGCAAAGAAACACCGAATGAACTGAAGACGAGCGTCATTTGGGAAGCGGATTTACGCAGTGGCCGGTAGACCAGATGATCAATTAATAAGGCAAGCGCGGACGTGGCAATGGCTGCGAAAACCATTGCAAGCAGCAAGGGAATGCCAAAGGAAAAGGGAGCTACAGGCCCTGCAAAAACGCCTGTCAGTGCCAGAAATCCGAGCGCCATATAAGCGCCCCATGTGATCAATTCCGCATGAGCAAAATTGGCAAAGCGTAAAATGCCCATTGTCAATGTCAGGCCGATTGCACCGAGTGCAATGATCGAGCCTGTCAGAATACCATCTACAAGTGCTTGCAACATCAGCTTTTTCTCCCACCCTTACCCAGATAAATCGCGGTGACTTCCTCATTGGCTGCAAGATCTGCGGATTTTCCGTCGATACGGTTTTTGCCGTCAGCCAGCACATAAGTTCGATCACCGATGGCAAGGGCTGCTTTGACATTTTGCTCCACCATTAAAATTGTGACACCGGAGGCGACCAGTTTTTGCAAACGCGTAAAAACATCATTGACCATCAAGGGAGAAAGACCGGCACTCGGCTCATCCAGAATGAGCAAATCCGGTGAAGTAAGTAGGGCGCGAGCCACAGCAAGCATCTGGCGCTGGCCACCGGATAAGACACCGGCTTTACTGTTCTTATGTTTCACCAGATCAGGAAAATCTGCATAAGCCTTTGCAATTTGGTGTGCCGCTTCGGCTTTCGGTAAGGCTGAAGAGCCAAGACGCAAATTTTCATCAATGGTCAGCGAGGTGAAAACATTGGCGGTTTGCGGCACATAAGCAATGGCCGCTGAAGCCATATTATGGGTTTCAATATTGGTGATGTTTTTGCCGTTCACCAAAACTTCGCCTGATGTGATATTGACCACACCGGCAATGGCTTTAATGAAAGTAGACTTTCCGGCACCATTCGGGCCGATAATGGTGACGAACTCGCCTTTATTCACATAGGCTGAGGCACCTTGAACAATTGGCAAGTCAGGATGATAACCGGCAAAGATATTGTTTACTTGCAAGACGGGTGTGTGCACAGATTGATTGCTCATAGCGGTGCACCTCCCAGATAGGCTTCGATAACAGCCGGATTTGCAATCACATCATCTGGTGCGCCTTCCGTGATGACGCGACCTGCGGCCATCACCACCACTTTGTCACACAGAGACATGATGAAATCGATATTATGTTCGATGATAAGAAAGGTGATGCCGCGTTTATTCAGCTCGACAATTTTTTCGACAATGACATCCAAAAGTGCCGGATTAACACCTGCACCTGGTTCATCAAGCAGAATGATTTTTGGATCAGCCATCAAAGCGCGAGCTAATTCTACCAGCTTCTGCTGACCGCCGGAAATGGAACCTGCCAATTGTTTTTCAACTTTGGACAGGCCACAAAAATCGACAATTGCGCGTGCTTTTTCCAGATTGGCTTTTTCTTGTGCCGCTACTTTTGCAGGGCGTAACCAACTGTTCCAAAATTTCTCACCTTGCTGATTTGCAGGCACGAACATCGCATTTTCAAGCACTGTCATGCGTGCAAAAGGGCGCGGAATTTGAAACGTGCGTACCAGCCCTTGATGAAAAACCTCATAAGAAGGTTTGGAATCAATGCGGGTATGATCCAAATGAATTTCACCGCTATCGACTGATAAATCACCTGCGACAGCATTGAATAAGGTGGTTTTCCCTGCGCCATTGGGGCCGATCAGACCAGTAATTTTCCCTGCATTGGCAGTGAAATTTACACCGTCCAATGCTTTGATGCCGCTGAATGCGCGGGCAACATTTTTAATTTTCAACTCCCCCGCACTTGTCGCTCTCCCCGACCTGTGCGGCTCCGTGTCAACGGCCATTGTTTGTTTCCCCGTGTGCTTATTGACTAACAAAGCTAATCATGATCATTTGATCAAATCAAGATGCTGAAGGATTAAAAAATATGAATGCAGAACGTTGGACCATTAATTCCGGCTCAAAATTCGAAGAAATGGCCGGTTATTCACGCGCAGTTATCGATGGTCGCTGGGTGTTTGTTTCAGGTACTGCGGGTTATAATTTTGAAGATGGCAGCATCTCCGATGATCCGACAGAGCAGACACGTCAAAGCCTGCGCACAATTGCGCATGCGCTGGAACAGGCGGGTTCATCACTTGCCGATATTGTTAGGGTGCGGGTTTTTATTAAAAAGCGTGAAGACGTGATGGCAGTGTCTAAGATCTTGGGCGAGACTTTTTCTGATCCACGCCCGACAAATACTACCATTATTTGCGGTTTCGCGATGGAAGAAATGCTGGTCGAGCTGGAAGTAACTGCTTTAAAGCGTGCTTAAATAAGCAAAGTATCAGCTTTAGAATAGTAAAATGGCCGCATGTTTATGGGAGCATACGGCCATGTTTTGGTTGTGTGTTTATTCAGGGCACAATGTGCGCAACACCTCTTGGGTTGCTTCAATGTCGGCAATCATGGCCGCTTTTGCGGATGCCGCATCTCTGTCACGCAAGGCTTGCAGGATTGTTTGATGGTGGCCGGAAGGTTCGGCCACACCTGCTTTAATCAGCGGGGCGCTATGCGTTGATAAGACACGCATATAAGGCCCGAAGCGCAGCCACAGAGTTTCAATTAGCTGGATCAAAACTTCGGAACCGGAAGCCCGATAGATGGTAAAATGAAACTCCTGATTCTTACCGATCAAGGTGTAGACATCTTTTTCGCGGCCGATGATTTGTTGCTCGCTCACAATATTTTGCAAAGTAGCAAGATCGTCTTGTGTTAATAGCGGAACCGCTAACTCTGTCGCCATGGCTTCTAATGTCACACGCGCACGGCATAAATCATCAAGCCTTGCTTTGGTTACAACCGGCACGCGGGCTGATCCGCCG
>JAEWHQ010000065.1 GCA_023387715.1 Pseudomonadota bacterium
TATTCAAGCATTGCGTGTGCTTGTTGCAGATGATAATCCGGCCTCGCGTGAAATCCTGCAAAGTATCTTTGCCTCATGGTCGATGAAAATTGATCTGGTGGCCTCTGGTGAGGAAGTTATCGGCGCATTAGTTAATCACCAAAACAGCCACACGCCTTATGATCTTTTGCTGCTCGACTGGAAAATGCCGGGCATGGATGGTCTGAATACGCTGAAAGTCATGCATTCCGATGCGCAGATTAATCAGTTCCCGCATGTCATTTTGATCAGCGCTTATGGTCGCGAACAATTTGAACAAGAAGCAGAGCAATCCGGCGTTACCAGCTTCCTGACCAAGCCGATTGAAGAATCGGTTCTTTTCAGCACAATAGCCAATCTGTTCAACGAACAAAAAACTGAAGATGACGACCAGTTGCCGGATACGCCAACCGTTTCGAAGCAAGCTCAAGGCAAACAGGTTCTGTTGGTGGAAGATAATGCCATCAATCAGGAAATTGCCGCGGAATTGCTGACGGATGCCGGTTTGAGTGTTGATACGGCAGATAATGGTCTTATTGCCGTTGAAATGGTTAAAGCCAATCCGGATAAATATCATGCCATTTTGATGGATGTACAAATGCCGGTGATGGATGGCATTGAAGCCACCAAAACAATCCGCCGCACCATCAGCGCTGACCGCTTACCGATTATCGCTTTGACCGCGCATGCTTATGAGGAAGAGCGCAATAAATGCTTTAATGCCGGCATGAACGATCATGTATCCAAGCCGATTGACCCGCAATTACTGGTGCAAACGCTGGATAAGTGGCTGCACGCCGACACAACCAAAGCAGCGCCGGCACAAACAGTAACTGCGTTATCCCTGCAAGTCGATGAAACCTTGCCTGATCATCTGCACCCGTTTGACATTGCAACAGCCCTTGTGCGGGTCAACGGTAAACGTAAATTATTGCGCAAGCTGATCATCAACTTTGCCGAGAGCTTCGAGCATGTCGTCAAAGAACTGAAGGACAAACAGCAGGTCAACGACATGGAAGGCGCACGCCGTCAGGCGCATACATTAAAAGGTGTCGCCGCTTCGTTGGAACTGGCTGATGTTTCCCGCGCTGCACACCAGTTGGAACTGGCCTATGCTGCGCAGGATCTGAGCAATACTGAAAACCTGCTCGCACAGCTTGCGACATCCATTAAACCCGCCCTTGAGGCAGCAGGAAGTTTGCAGCCGGCACAGCCAAAAAATGCAATCTTTAAATCTGCTGGTCTTAATTTTGATGATGTCATCAATGAAACAGCTATTTTGCGTGAATTGCTGGTCAAACGCAGCCTTCGAGCCCGTAGCGTTTTTGAAGAACTGGCAGGAAAACTGAACACAACGACCAATGTTATGCCGCTCCTCCCTGTAAAACAGGCGATCGACAAATTAGATTATGAACAGGCCCTTGCGGCACTGGATCACTTGTTATCAACGGAGACGGACAAGTCATTATGAACAATCGCGCAGTCATCCTCATCGTGGATGACGAAATTACCAATATCGAAATCATGAATGCAGTGTTGGAAGACACTTACGAGATTTGCTTTGCCACATCTGGTGAGCAAGCGATTGAGGTTGCGCGCACTGTTCTGCCTGATCTCATTCTCCTTGATGTCATGATGCCGGGTATTGATGGTTATGATGTGTGCGAGCGTATCAAATCCGAACGTCTTTTGGCTGATGTGCCGGTAATTTTCACCACCGGCCTCACCGATCAGGATGCCGAAGTGCGTGGTCTTTCGCTGGGCGCGATCGATTACATCACCAAACCTATCCAGCCAGTGGTGCTACGCGCACGCGTTGCCAATCACATTGAACTAAAGCGTCTGCGCGATCAGCTTGCACAAATGGCTGTCACTGATGCGCTCACAGGCTTGAGCAATCGCCGCCACCTCGAGGAAACGATCAAAACCGAAGTCACCGCTTTGGCAGAAACCAAAGACTGGTTGTCGGTCATTTTGCTCGACATTGATTTCTTCAAATCCTTCAATGACACTTATGGCCATCCCGAAGGTGATCGCTGCCTGATTATGGTGGCCTCCGCCCTCACCCGCGCCATGCACCGTTCTGATAATACCGTTGCACGTTACGGCGGCGAAGAATTTGCCTGTATTTTACCAGGAACCAATTTTGAAGCAGCCATGAAAATGGCGCAGAATATTAAAAACCAAGTGCAGGCACTCAATATCCCGCATTCCGGTTCATCGATCAGCCCGTTCCTTACCATCAGCATGGGGGTCGCCTCGGCCATGGCGGCGCATGGCATGACCTCTTCTGACTGGATCAACCATGCCGATCAACAACTCTACTTAAGTAAAGCCGGTGGCCGTGACATGATTTCCGGTGCAGTTTTCACACCTGAAAGCTAATTATTTTAAACTTTACTCATATATTTCGAAGGAAATAACCGTATCTGATTCATGCGTTTTTTTCTTTTTATCCATGTGTTTTTGCAAAAAAACAGAGCAAAAAAGAACTATATCTTTACGCGAGAAAAAGATTTTTTCCTTGCCAAAATTCAACTAAAACTAGAATCATTCCATTCTCCCGCAATAAAATACATATTTATTGCGAATTTTATGCATTTTGTTACCTGTTTTTCTCGCAAACAATTGCATTTTCGGCAGCATGGCGCTATTCCCACTGTCTGATAAATAACAAACTGCAATCATGGCGAACGGCTCGGCAGGACCAGTGGGAGGTCTTCCAAAACGTATAAGAACAATTGCGCGCAAATGTTCGCCTCATGCTCGACAGGATTAACCACTAAAAGATACGCATTCGTTTGCGTTCTATTGCTTACATACGATTGAAACGGATACTAGAATGGCTCAAAACCTGAATTCCCCTGCGCTAGAAATGAGAACAGAGCACGACATGCTCGGTGAAATGGATATTCCGTTACACTTACGCTATGGGATTCAGACGGTTCGAGCGTTGGAGAATTTTCCGATTTCCGGTGTGAGCATTGGCCAATTTCCAAGCCTCGTTAAAGCGTTTGGTATTGTCAAAAAAGCAGCCGCTGCCGGCAATTATGCCGAAGGCAGCCTCACCAAGCAGCAGTTTGATGCAATTTGCCTTGCCTGTGATGATGTGATCAGCGGTGCATTAAACGATGATTTTGTCGTTGATGTTTTTCAGGGCGGTGCCGGTACATCCACCAATATGAATGCCAACGAAGTGATCGCCAACCGCGCGCTTGAACATCTTGGCCTGCCACATGGTTCTTATGATGTCATTCATCCGAATGAAGACATCAACCGTTCGCAATCCACCAATGACATGTATCCGACATCGGTGAAGCTTTCGATGATCCTGAGCAGTCAGGATTTGCTCAATGCGCTTGATATTCTGATTGCGTCTTTTGAGAAAAAAGCAGCCGAATTCAAAAACCATGTCAAGCTTGGCAGAACCCAGTTGCAGGATGCTGTTCCAATGACCTTGGGGCAGGAATTCAACGCATTCGCCACCATTTTCAAAGATGACATCATTCGTCTGAAAGATGCCATGAAGCAGCTCACCGAAGTTAATCTCGGCGGCACGGCTATCGGTACATGCATTAACGCGTCACAGGCCTATATTGATGTGTCCTTTGAACATTTGCGTCAATTCAGCGGCGTTGAAATGACACCGGCCAAAGATATGATTGCAGCCAGCTGGGATATGGGCGCATTCATCAGCTATTCCAGCGTTTTGAAGCGCATTGCATCAAAGCTTTCCAAAGTCAGCAATGATCTGCGCCTGATGTCGAGCGGCCCGCGCGGCGGCATTGGCGAAATCAAGCTGCCTGCACAGCAGCCTGGCTCATCCATTATGCCGGGTAAAGTTAATCCGGTTATTCCGGAATCCGTCAATCAGGTTTGCTTTCAGGTCATCGGCCTTGATGTGGCGGTTACCATGGCAGCCGAAGCCGGCCAGTATCAGCTGAACGCTTTTGAGCCATTGATTGCTTACAATATTCTGACGTCGATCCAGCTGCTTTCCAATGCGTCGCGCAATCTGGTTGAAAAATGCGTTGACGGCATTGAAGCCAATGTTGAGGCTTGCCGCACCATGGCTGAAACCTGCACCACCTTGGCCACCGCTCTGGTGCCGGTAATGGGCTATGATGCAGCGATCCGCATTGCAAAGTCAGCACTCAATGACGGTGTCAGCGTTAAAGAAGCAGCAATTGCTGAAGGCCTTGATCCGGCATTGGCGGCAGAATTGCTTGAACCAATGCGCATGACCAACGCGCAGTAAAAACGCACGAGAGTGCAAAAACAAAAAAGCGGTTCAGACCATTCTGAACCGCTTTTTTTACTCGTATCTATAATATTTCAGATATGCAATGCTGAACCATAGGCAGCAAGCACCGATTCATGCATCGCTTCGCTTAATGTCGGATGCGGGAAGATCACATCCATCCACTCTGCTTCTGTTGCTTCCAATTTGCTGCCAATAACATAACCTTGAATAAGTTCGGTTACTTCCGGCCCGATCATATGCGCGCCCAGTAACTCTCCGGTCTGCGCGTCAAAAATCGTTTTCACCAAGCCTTCCGCCTCACCCAAAGCAATAGCTTTTCCATTGCCGATAAACGGGAAGCGTCCGACACGAAGCTGATAGCCCAGTGACCGTGCCTTCGCCTCACTCAGACCAACCGATGCAATCTGAGGATGGGAATAAGTGCAACCGGCAATCTGACTACGTTTGATCGTATGCACATTCTTGCCCGCGATAAGTTCCGCCACCATAGTACCTTCATGACTGGCTTTATGTGCAAGCCACGGGCTACCCGCAACATCGCCAATAGCAAAGATACCCTCAACACCGGCACGACAATATTCATCGGTAATAATATGAGACTTATCCACCTGAATACCAAGTGTTTCGAGCCCCAAATTCTCTACATTGCCGACAATACCGACGGCTGAAATAACCGTATCAAACTCCTGCAACACTGTGCCGGTACTGGTTTTTATATGTGCTTGAACATATCCGGTACGGCGCTCCAATTGTGTCACTTGCGCACTTTCAATAATCTGCATGCCCTGACGAATAAATTGCTGCTTTGCAAGATTTGATATTTCCTCATCTTCTGCTGGCAATATCCGTTCAGTAACCTCAACAATCGTCACAGCACTTCCAAGTGCATTATAAAATGATGCAAACTCGACACCAATTGCACCTGAGCCAATGACCAGCAATTTCTGCGGGGTGCGTTTTGGCTGAAGCGCATGTTTATAGTTCCAAACC
>JAEWHQ010000069.1 GCA_023387715.1 Pseudomonadota bacterium
CACATCACCACCCTCGCCCCAGAAGGCATGCCAATGCTGCGGCATCAATGTGACGCTCTCGCCGGGCTGCAATTTTAAATGCCCGCCAGCAGGCAGGCTCACCAGACGGCCGTCGCTGACCACATGCACATCAGCGCTTGGATCGAGTGCGCCTTCGCTGTTTGCCTGAAACAGCTCAATCACCAAAGTGGCGCCACCGCGATTGATAATGTCTTCGGCTTTCAGATTATGACGATGCATAGGCGATAATTGGTTTTGCCGTGAGATCATAATCTTCTCGGCATAAAGCTGGCCGCTGCCGCGCGTTAAATCTTCCGCTCTGCCAATGCGCAGCGTAAATAAAAACAAGCCCAGCTCGTTAAACCTCCCCTGCCCGTAATCGGTAATATCCCAGCCCAAGCGGTGATCACGAATAATGCGGGCATATTCCTGCACTTGGTTTTTCAAAGCCTCAGGGGCAAGATAGGCAAAAGGCGGCAGGATAAAACCAAAGGAACGAATAAACTGGTCGCTCTCACGGATGATCCGGTTAATCTCGCTTCTTTTCATGACCTGCCCTTTGCGCCACAGTTATCACCACATTATATATGTATAAGATGCTCAAAAGCATTTTCTGCCAAGACATATATTTCAGGGGCACAGATTTGGCAGAAATTATAAAGCAGAAGAGGATAGAATATGATCGCACATGCATTGATTGTCGTTGATATGCAAAATGATTTCTGCCCGGGCGGTGCGCTCGGTGTTAAAGGCGGCGATGAAATTCTGCCGCTTCTCAACGCGACCATCAATGAAAGCGAACATGTGATTTTAACGCAGGACTGGCACCCGAAAGGCCATTCCAGCTTCGCCTCCTCCCATCCAGGCAAAGAGCCCTATCAGAGCATCACCATGCCTTATGGCGAACAGACACTCTGGCCGGATCATTGCGTGCAAGGCACAACAGGCGCGGATTTTCATCCGCAGCTAAACCTCACACGCGCGCAGCTTGTCATCCGCAAAGGCTTTCGCCACGGCATCGACAGCTATTCCACCTTCTTTGAAAATGATCATAAAACCCCAACCGGTCTGGCCGGATATTTGCGCGAGCGCAACATCGGCGCCATCACGCTGGCAGGTCTTGCAACTGATTTTTGCGTCGCTTTTTCAGCGCTTGATGCAGTTGCGCTCGGTTTCAACACCCGCGTGCGGCTTGATCTGTGCCGTGGCATTGATGTTAACGGCTCGCTTGCCGCGATGCTTGATAAAATGCGCCAAGCCGGTGTCGAGCTGATTGCTTAAAAAAGACTGGTTCAGCCATTTAAAATCACGGGCGGCTCTAACTTTATGGAGCCGCTTTTTTTGTTTTTAACATTTTTAAAAAAGAATTATTCGCCTAACATTGCACGCGAAATCATCAAATTTTCCTAAAAACAACAAATAACACGATAATTATTTTTCAATTGACCACAATCAATGTGGCTCTCAGCCGAATCTGAAAAGTATGAGTAACCTCTCAAGTATGCCTTTTCGGAGGGCGCATGAAAACCCTAGTTAAATTAGCCTTCGCCGGTGTCATCGCACTGGCGGCTGCGTGGCTCTTTGCCTTATCAACGCCTTACTGGCTTACTCCCAAGCAGGAAGCAAAAGTTGATATTACCGATGCTGCCTTGATCACCAAGGGCGAATATGTCGCCCGCGCTGGCGATTGCGGCGCATGTCACACGGCACCGGGCGGCAAAGAATTTGCCGGCGGCCTTGGTATGCAAACGCCGCTTGGCACCATCTATTCAACCAATATTACACCGGATAAAGCAACCGGCATCGGCGCATATTCTTACGCCGATTTTGAACGTGCCGTGCGCCAAGGTGTGCGTAAGGATAATGTTCATCTTTATCCGGCCATGCCATTTGTTTCTTACACCGTGGTAAAAGATGACGACATTAAAGCGCTTTATGCTTACTTTATGTCGAAGGTAGAAGCCGTCTCCCAAGACAACCAGCCGAGCACTTTGCCATGGCCTGCCAATATGCGTTGGCCGCTGGCTTGGTGGCAGCTGCTTTTCTCCAATGCACGCGATTTTGAAATCGCCGCCAATAGTGATCCGGTGCTGGAACGCGGTGCTTATCTGGTGGAAGGTCTTGGCCATTGCAGTGCCTGCCACACACCTCGCGGCCTTGCTTACGAAGAAAAAGCGGTCAAAAACGACAAGGACGGCAAGTTCCTTTCCGGCTCGGTGCTGGAAGGCTGGTATGCGAAAAACCTGCGCGATCAGGACACAGGTCTCTCCACATGGACAGAAGACGAGATCGTGTTGTTCCTGCAAAGCGGACGCAATGACCGTACTGCCGCTTTCGGCTCGATGGCCGATGTGGTGCAGCATTCCACCCAATATCTGGAAGAAAGCGATCTGCGCGCCATTGCCCGTTATCTGAAGTCGCTGCCGCCAAGCAAAGGCCGCGAACAGAAATGGCAGCCGAAGGAAGATATCACCACGGCAGCTCTGAAAGCCGGTGACTTCTCCGAGAAAGGTGCTCTGTCTTATGTCGAGCATTGCACTGTCTGCCACCGTATGGACGGTAAGGGTGCGCCGCGGGTCTATCCGGCACTGGCTGGCAACTCGATTGTCTTTGCCGATGATCCAAGCTCGCTTATTCAGGTGACACTGGCAGGGGGCCGGACACCTGATACTGACCACGATTTAATGGCCTTTACCATGCCGGGCTTTGCTCATCTGCCAAACTGGCAGGTTGCGGAAATTCTCAACTTTATCCGCAATGGCTGGGGCAATCACGGTGCAGAAATCACCGAAGCCGATATTGCCCGCATGAGACGCGAAATCGCGCACAAGCCTGTGCATTATGTTCCGGAGAATAAGCAATGAGAACCAAATCGGTTATTTTCCTCGGTGCTGCATTTGCTGTTGCCATTACCGGCTCGGCATGGGGTTTCATCAGCCTGCGCTCCAGCATGGATGCGCAGCCGCAAAATGCCATCGCTGTTCTGAACAAAGAAAAAGAACAGGTCGGCACATATCAGATCCCTGTTGACCACGATATTTTGAAGGAGCCGAATGCGGCAGATATTTTGCAAGGCAAACGCCTGCTTAATGAAACTGCCCGTTTGCTGCCTGATAATGTCGGCAATGGCCTCAATTGTAACTCCTGCCATCTGGCACAAGGTAAAGTTGACAAGGCTGCACCTTATATCAACACCTCCAATTTCTACCCTGCCGTCATGCCGCGTGCGGGCAAGGAAGTGGATTTGGAAATGCGCATCAATGGCTGCTTCCAGCGTTCAATGAACGGTAAGCCGCTGCCGCGTGAAGGTGCTGATATGAAAGCCATGATTGCTTACATGGATTGGCTCGGCAAAGGTGTTGCAAAAGGCACCAGCGTTAATGTTAAAGGAGCTGGCGCAATTGATGAAAGCCTCGTGCCTGATCCGGTCAATGGCGCGAAAATTTATGCCGCACAATGTGCTGCCTGCCACGGCGGCAATGGTGAAGGCATGAAAGATCAGGCCGGCGATTATATCTTCCCGCCGCTTTGGGGCGATGAAAGCTTCAATATCGGTGCAGGTATGGCGCGTACCTATAAGGCTGCGCAATTCGTCAAATATGCAATGCCACCGGCACAAAATTACAATCTGCCGATGGGGCAAGGTGATGTGCTGACCGATCAGGAAGCGATCGACGTGTCGGAATATTTCACCCACATGCCGCGTCCGGATTTTGCCGGTAAGGTCAATGACTGGCCAACGGTTAAAAAGCCAAAAGACGCGCGCTACTAAACACAATAAAAAAGGCCGGTATCTGATCAGATACCGGCCTTTTTTTAAGCTCAATCCATAATTAAAATAGCGCGAAAATCATTGACATTGGTGCCGGTGGGGCCGGTTACATAAAGATCATTGAGCGCTGAAAACGCACGCCACGCATCATTTTTTTGTAAAAAATCAGCGCCGTTCTGTCCTTTTTCCCGCAAGCGCTCCATGCTCGTTCCATCGGCAAAGCCACCGGCATTATCCTCTGAGCCGTCAATGCCATCCGTGTCGGCGGCGAGCGCATAAATCCGGTTATTGCCGGCAATATCGAGTGCGAGCGATAACAAGAATTCAGTGTTGCGGCCACCTTTGCCTTTATGGCGCACCGTAACTGTTGTTTCCCCGCCCGACAATAAAATCACCGGCTTTGGAAACGGGCGGTCACGCATCGAAACTTCTTTGGCGATTGCGCTATGAACATGCGCCACTTCCCGCGCTTCGCCCTCTATTGCATCGGACAAAATCACCGCCGGAATATTATATTGTGCGGCGCGTGTCACTGCCGCTTCCAGCGAGATGGCGGCAGATGCAATCACATGCACTTCGTGATTTTTAAAACAATCATCATCGGCAAGCGGTGCATTGGCTGCATCTTTTTGCAAATGCTGCATCACATTATCCGGCAATTTTAAGCCATATTGCTCAATGATTTGCAAAGCATCATGGCGTGTTGATCCATCCGGCACAGTGGGGCCGGACGCAACATAAGCCGGATTATCACCCGGAATATCCGAGACAATCAGGCTGACCACTTTTGCCGGAAAACAAGCTGCCGCCAGCCGCCCGCCTTTTACTTTGGAAATATGTTTGCGGATGACATTCATCGCGCTGATCGGCAGGCCGGAGGCAAGCAAAGCCTCATTGACCGCCACTTCATCAGCCAAGGTCAGGCCATCGGCAGGGGCTGGCAGCAAAGCCGAGCCACCACCCGAAACTAACGCAATCACCAGATCATCGGCGCTTAAATTTTTAACGGCTTCAAACAGGCGCTTGGCGGCCTGAATTCCCGCTTCATCGGGCACCGGATGCGAGGCCTCGATGATCTCAATCTTTTCGCACTCAACACCAAAACCATAGCGCGTCACCACAGTGCCGCTGAAATCGCCATCCCAGCATTGCTCAAAAGCGCGTGCCATTTGCGCAGACCCTTTGCCTGCACCAATAACAACCACTTTGCCTTTAGGTTTTTCAGGCAAAAAAGCTTTAATTCTCTCAAGCGGATCTGCCGCTGCAACGGCCGCTTCAAACAAGGAGGTTAAGAGAGCGCGCGGTTCAACTGCATGCTGCGACACGGTTTGATATCCCCTTAAATTTTGATGTTCAGCTTATTTATAAAGCTGATTTCATCGCTTTTCCGGCAATATAAACGTCCCTGACACAGCGGTCATCCCCCATTGTCTGCAAAATGAATAATTCATCTTCCAGCGTCTCAGCCACATCCATGCGCAAATCCATCGCTGGCTTGGCGCGTGCATCAAGTACCACAATATCAGCATCAGCCCCCATATGCAGCGAGCCGATTTTATCTTGCAAACCCAGTGCACGGGCATTGCCGAGCGTCAGCATATAATAAGACTGCAAAGGCGATAATTTCTGGCCTTGCAGCGCCATAATTTTATAGGCTTCGCTCATGGTTTCCAGCATCGAAAAACTGCTGCCGCCGCCGACATCCGTTGCCACAGAAATACGCGCACCAAGCTTTGCAAAGCGGTCATGATCGAAAAGTCCGCTGCCTAAAAAGAGGTTTGATGTCGGGCAAAAAGCGGCAACCGAACCCCTCTCCGCCATCAGCGACACTTCACGGTCGCACATATGAATACAATGACCGAGGATGGTTTTCGGCGTCAGCAATTCATAATGAGCATAAATATCGATATAGTATTTTGCCGCCGGATAAAGCGAGGTTGCAAAGGCAATCTCATCGCGGTTTTCCGACAAATGCGTCTGCACATAGCAATCAGGAAATTCCTGCACCAACGCCTTGCTCATCTCCAATTGTTCCGGCGTTGAGGTAATGGCAAAGCGCGGGCTGATCGCATAATAATTGCGCTGATCGGGCTTATGCCATGCTTCAATCAGCGCCTTGCTGTCATCATAACCGGATTGCGGCGTATCGCATAAAGCCTCCGGCGCATTGCGATCCATCATCACCTTGCCGCCCACCATCAGCATATTGCGCTGACGTGCGGCAGCAAACATGGATTGCGCACTTTGCTTATGCACCGAACAATAGGCGACAGCGGTAGTGGTGCCATTGCGGATCAGCTCATCGAGAAAGCGGCCGGCAATAAAATCGGCATGGGCGGCATTTTCAAATTTTTGCTCTTCAACAAACACATAGGTGTTGAGCCATTCCAGCAATTGCGCGCCATAAGAGGCAATCGCCTGCGTTTGCGGAAAATGTAAATGCGTATCAATAAAACCCGGCATAATCAGATGCGGGCGATGATCAGTAACGGCAACATCGCCACCTTGATGAACACTGGCACGCGACTGCACATCTGCAAAATCACCAATATCGGCGATCTTGCCATTGGCAATCAGCAAAGCGCCGTCTTCATAAAATCGATATGCCGAAGCAGCATTTTTCTGAGACGGATTTTCTAAAAATGTGAGGATACGCCCCCTGATAAGATGGGGAGTGGTTTGAGCACTCATTGCGTTTTTCCTCCCTTAACACTCGTCTCATACCAAGCAGCCAGCATGCGACGTTCTTCATCCGAAACAGCCGTTATATTTGCAGGAGGCATGGCATGAGAACGCCCCGCCTGCAAATAAATCTCGCGTGCATGGGATGCAATTTCGCGGTCTGTCTCCAAAATCACCCCTTTGGGC
>JAEWHQ010000096.1 GCA_023387715.1 Pseudomonadota bacterium
ACTTATCCTTCTGCCAGTATTTATCACGCCAGCAAATGGGGCGCGGAAGGCTTTTTTGATGCTTTGGCCAAAGAGGTGCAGGCATTTAATATCGCAGTCACCCTGATTGAACCCGGACGCGTCAAAACCGGATTTGACGAACATGCACATGTGACCGATATTGCGATTGAAGATTATCGTAAAAGTGCGGTCGGCGCTTATTTCCGACTGCTGGCTATGGGGGGTTTTCCAATGATCGGCGACGCCGAAAAAGTTGCCACTCGCATTATTGAAACAAGCAAAATGCCCAAGCCCGTTTTGCGTTTGGTGCTGGGCAGTGACAGCTATAAAAACATCACGCGCGAAACCCAAAAACGACTGGATAGTTTCATCGCCCAAGCTGAAACTGCAGCACAAACAGACGCTGAAGATTGAAATAAACCATGGCCGCGACACCTGAAATTCCATTTTTCAGCACTAAGCTTGCACAGCGTGTCGGTGATTTCGATACCATTGCGCAAGCCCTGGAATATGCGGCCAAAGGCACAACCGGCCTTTGTTTTTACGATTCAAAAGGCATATTGCAACAGGCTGTCCCATATCAAAAATTGCGTGAGAAGGCGCAATCTGCAGCGCGCAAACTCAACGGGCTTGGCTTAAAACGCGGTGACCGTGTCGCGATCATTGCCGATACATGTGCAGAATTTTTCACCCTTTTTTATGGCTGCCAATATGCAGGGCTGATTGCCTGCCCGCTCCCCCTTACAATCTATTTAGGCGGAAAATCAGCCTATATCACCCGCATTACAGGCTTGCTCAAAGCAGCCGATGCCAGACTTTTATGCCTGCCTGATGCCTTGGACGCCTTAAAAGCAGAATTTGTCACAGTTTCACCTGTGCAAAGCCTGTGTTTTTCAGAAATAGAGAGCCTGAAAGAGCACCAAGTCGCTGAACCATTAGGCGCTGATGAGCAAGCCTATATCCAGTTTTCATCCGGCTCCACCAGTGAGCCAAAAGGCATCATGATTTCGCAACAAACAATCTCGCATAATGCCCGTGCTATTTTGCGTGAATGTATCCGCATTTCGCCGGAAGATCGCGCCTTTTCATGGTTGCCGCTTTATCATGATATGGGGCTTGTCGGTTTTTCCATCGCGCCGCTTTTTGCTCAAACAACGGTTGATTATATCTCACCAACAAGTTTTGCCCGCAGGCCGCTTTTATGGCTGCAATTAATGGCACAGAACCAATGCAGCATCACTTATGCGCCGGTCTTTGGTTATAGGCTTGCCGCATCCCGCTTCAAACAACAAGAAAACCCCTTTGATCTCTCAAAAATTAAAGTCGCCGGTATTGGCGGCGATATGATCCATGCCGATCAATTGGAACTATTCAGCAAGACATTCGCGCCAACAGGTTTCAACAGCCAAAGTTTTACACCCAGTTACGGCATGGCTGAATCCACCCTGCTCGTTGCCTATCGCCATGGCATTAAAACCGACCGGATTAATAAAGATGCCTTGGAAAAAGATCAGATTGCTGTGCCGGATCAAAATCCCGCTACCAACCTTACTTTGACGATCTGCGGACATGCCTTACAAAATCACATGCTCTTTGTTGGTGATGCAAATGGTACACCAAAAGCAGAGCGACATATCGGTCATATTTACATTGCCGGACCAAGCCTGATGTCAGGCTATTGTAATAGTGAGGCGGGTTTAGGCGATTATTTTGATACCGGTGATATGGGTTATCTGTGCGCGGGAGAGATCCTCATTACCGGTCGACATAAGGATATGATTGCCATTAATGGACGCAATATCTGGCCGCAAGATATTGAAAATATTGTCAACCGCCTCGACGGCTTAAACAATGCCCGGGTTGCATGTTTTTCGGCCAATGAAAATGGTCAGGAAACCGTTATTATTCTGGTTGAAAGCGCCCTTATCGACCAAAACGCAAGCGATGAGCTTATTGCCCGCATCAAAGCAGCGATTAATGCCAGTGAAGGTGTTTCCACCAAAATTCAGCTGATACCACTCAAAACATTGGAATATACATCATCGGGCAAGCTTTCGCGCGCTCGTGCGCGTCAGTTTTATCTCTCGCAAGGTGCGGTAAGCGCTTAAAAGTAAGGTGCGCCATTTATATGGATTGCTTCCTTAGAGATATTTGTGCTGTATCAGCTTAAATTAATTCTAAGCACTTATATTGGATGACGTTCATGTCCACTAAACTTTCAGCTCTTGAAGCTGCCTCCAAATATCTCTCGCCGGACGACAAGGCAGAATATTTAAAAATCAAACGGACAATGGAAGCCTCCGGCGCCTCACGCTCAAAAATTGAAGAGCGCCTGCACAACTTCATCTGGGAAATCATTGAATCCGATGATGACGACTATGAAGATGATGAAAACATCGACGACGACAAGTAAACACCTTGTTAAGCAAAAGGTTTTACACATAAACGCCATGATCAAAACACTTGTGACCACTTCTGTTTGTTCCGCTCTCATCAGCCTCGCTTCTGCGGCTTATGCTGATGAGCAGGTCGATTACGGCAAAAAAATCGTTGAAACAAACTGTTCCGGTTGCCACGCAATCGGAACAGATGACAAAAGCACCCATAAGGATGCGCCTCCTTTCCGCACACTTTCTAAGCGTTATCCGATTGACGCTTTGGCAGAAGCGTTTGCCGAAGGCATTTATGCCGGCCATCCAGACATGCCGGAATTTGAAGCATCACCAGAACAAATCGATGCTATTCTGGCCTATATGAGCAGCATTCAGCAAAAGTAATCAAAACGGGCGCAGCATTAGCTGACGCCCGTTTTTATGAACCCTGAACGACTGCTTCCGGCTGGATGTAAATCCGGCCGTCTTTATGGCTGATATCAGCCTCAATTTTATAGACATTGCGCAAATTCTCGGCTGTCAGCACCGCTTGCGGTGTGCCGTCAGCAATAATGCGCCCTTTTTCCAGCATGATCAGCCGCGTGCAGCGATGCGCTGACAATGACAGATCATGCAAAGACGCAATGACAGTTTTGCCCGTCTGTGCCAGATCAGCAAAACATTGCATCAGGCTCAACTGATGCGCCGGATCAAGGCCGGAAACCGGTTCATCCGCCAAGATCAGTGGTGACCCTTGCGCCAATAAACGTGCAATCAAGACACGGGCTTTTTCACCGCCAGACAATTCCTGCACCGATTTCTTGGCAAATTTAGCCACATCCATCTGCGCCATGGCTTTAGCAATCACATCATGATCAATCTGGCTTAATGAGGCAAAAGCCGAACGCTGCATCTGACGGCCAAGGCCAACAATTGTTTCCACCGAAACTGGCCATGCCACATCGCGCTCCTGCGACAAATAAGAAAGCCCTTTTGCCCGCTCATGGTGTGTCATTTTAACGGTGGGCACATCGTCGATCGCCACCTCACCCCGATAAGTGATGAAGTTCATGATCGCCCGTAAAAGCGTAGTTTTCCCTGCACCGTTGGGGCCAATCAGACCGATAAATTCACCAGACTGCGCTTCAAAACTGATCTGATTTAAAATGTTTTCGCCGCGCAAAGAAACGGATAAGTCGCGTACTTTCAGGGTCACAGCATTTTCCTTCTGTAGCGCAAAACCAACCAGAGGAAAAACGGCGCACCAACCAAAGCCGTTAAAACCCCTAATTTCAAATCACGCGATGGCGCAATGAGCCGTACTGCAATATCAGCCATTAAAAGCACTGCCGCACCACCCAGCGCA
>JAEWHQ010000200.1 GCA_023387715.1 Pseudomonadota bacterium
GTATTGGCACTGTTTTTTGTCGCTTTTGCCCATAAGCCAATTGAATTACGTGCAACAGAAAGCTCCGATTTTCTGCGTGCAGAATTCAGACTGCCGGACGGCACTTTTCCGGTTATCTGCCTTGACAGCAACCGCGATGTAAACGGCAAGCCCGGTGAAGGCCGCCATCTGCATGTGGCAGATTGCGATGCCTGCCGCCTGTCTGCCAAATTCATCTGCCCTGCACCAAGCGCCTCTTCCGGCCCCGTTCTTGCCCTTGGTTTGGCGCATGGTGATCTTTTACCTGCTCCTGTGATGCGCCGCGCGGTCTATCCGCCCGCAGCACCGCCACGAGCCCCGCCTGCCGCCTGATTTTGATTGAACATTCATGTGATTGCGCCAGCCAGACGGTTTTGCGCATCAATCAACCATCAAAAAATCAGGATTACCAATATGTCATTACGTTTTTTAGCTGCAACCTCTGCCGCCGCTCTTCTCATCAGCCTGTCCGCTGCACAAGCACATTCATCGGCACATTCACCGGCAAAAGCACCCGCAGCACATGAAACAACCGCTCAAGCCAGCGATCATGGTCACGCAAAAGATGGCCATGGTGAAAAAGAACATGCGGAACACGGCCACGACAAACATGCAATGGCAGCAGAACCAATCAAGCTTGGCGATCTGACCCTTAACAATCCGACAGTGCGCGCCACTGTACCGGGTGCCAGCGTTGCCGGTGGCTACATCACTATCAATAATGGTGGCAAGGAAGCCGACCGTCTTGTTGCAGCCTCCACACCGACAGCAGACCACATGGAGATCCATGAAATGAGCATGGACAACAATGTTATGAAAATGCGTCAGCTGAAGGATGGTTTGGAAATTCCGGCCGGCGAAACCGTTGAACTGAAATCCGGCAGCTATCATCTGATGCTGATGAAACCAGCCAAGCCTTACCTTGAAGGCGAAAAGGTTGCGGTCACTTTAGAATTTGAAAAAGCCGGTAAAATCGACATTGAATTCAATGTGACATCAGCCAAGGGCAAAGCGGCTTCTGAACACAGCCACCACTAAACAATTTCCACATCATGTGGAAAGGACCGAGTTATTGTGCCGGACAAGACAGGTGTTTTGTCCGGCATTTTATTATGCCTACGCATTTTTCAAAAATGCTTCATCAACCCGCCATGTTAAGGCCTTGGTTGCCCCTTAACGCATATTCACGCGCAATTTGTCACAGCAGCGGATAAAGCGCTGAAGGCACTTTGCAGCAAAAAAATTATTTGCTATTGAGAAAACAATAAACATGACTATATTAGTCTAGAATAATTCTAAACTATTGAAATATAAAGAGAATACCTAAATTTCATTTGACAAATTGAAGAATCCAGCGTTCTATGTCTGCAAATGACACTGGCAAAGAGGGTTTTAAGCCATCCAAGTCAGCCTCGTTCAACCTTTAATGTTTGGGCCTTGAACCCGTTCGATTGGAGGACCCTATGTTTGGTCTTAAAAAAGACCGTTACGTTGCGGGTGGCGGATTGCAGGCGCAATTCTTATCCGTGAGCAATGGTCAGCGCATTTTTTCCTCTGCCTTTATCCCGATGGGCGCGGCGCCTTATTTATATCATTCCGTTGCTGATAAAGCATGTGAAGCAGCACCGCGGAGGTTCTCATGAACCCGCGTATTGCTGAACTGAACGGCAGCAACACCTCCTATTTTGACCGTATGCCGGAACGGCTGGTACTGGAAGGTTATCGCCGCTGGATTGCCGGCTTTGAGACCGGCTCCGTATTGCCATGGGAGATGACCTGGGCACTTTATAGCGACGCTGTAGGCGTTGATGCCAGCAAAGGCCTGATTGCGGAACTATCGCAATTTGTGCGCGTGCTGCGGCATTGCGCTTTATGCCCGCTGCATAGTTTCCCGTTTGATTCCCATCAGGTGTGTCAGGCTGAATGCTTAACCCTTGGACTCATTTCCGCCATGCAAAATGGTGACCAAGCAACGATTGATGCCTGCCTTGGCTCTATCGCTTGCAAAAGCCGTTGTCTGGAAGTGGAAAAAGCAGCGCAGGATTTTGCTGATGCCCTGATGGCAGCAGATCAGATTTTGCTGCCGATACCGACAAATGCATTGATGAGTGCGCTTAGCCGCACATCGGCAGTGACTGTACATTAGAGTTCAATCGAATATGAGGCGGTGCGGTCTTAATCAGTTGCCCCAATCCTCCCGCCAGTACTTAAGACTGACACTTAAGATACGCATCGCCGGACGACCAGTTAACCCAAGCATTTGAGTGCAGTCTCCTCAAATGCCTCACACAACGGAGTGTGTTATGCTTGCCAGTACTGAAAAACGCCTCGGACTTGTTGCGGCTTCAGCTTTGACAGCAGCCTCACTGCTCATGATGAGCCACCAGCACCCGATGACCACTTATAAAGTGGCGGCCACCCCTGTTACAACAGTTGTCCAGACAGCGGCGAAGACAACCCTGCCTGACAGCTCTAAAGTCGTGATGAATTTCACCGGCAAGCAACAGAATGGCCAACACGTTGCTATGCGCTAATACAGCTGCACTTTATCACCCAAACTCGTTAAAGTGCGCCGGATGGGGCTTTTCCTGACCTCTGGCCTCATCCGGAATTTTATATAAAACCTTATCCGCGCACAACGATCGGCGCTTTGCCTTCGGTGCGGTTATATAGGTCGATAATATCCTGATTCATCAAACGGATGCAGCCAGACGACATTGATTGTCCGATCGACCACCATTCCGGCGAGCCGTGAATACGGTAGCCTGTATCCTGTCCGTTTTGGTAAATATACAGCGCACGCGCACCCAACGGATTTTGCGGCCCCGGCTCCATACCATTACGATATTTTTCCAGTTCCGGCTGACGCTTGATCATTTCCGACGGCGGTGTCCAGCGCGGCCACTGCTTTTTAAATTGCACATTGGCGCGACCTGACCACTCAAAGCCTGCACGTCCGATACCAACGCCGTAGCGCAATGCATCGCCGCCCGGCTGCACCAGATAGAGGAAATGATTGGCTGTATCGACAACAATCGTGCCAGGTGCCTCTCCGGTCGGATCAGGTACAATCTGACGGCGAAACTCTTTCGACACTTTTTCATAAGGAATGGCCGGAAGGCTATAAGA
>JAEWHQ010000243.1 GCA_023387715.1 Pseudomonadota bacterium
CAAGTGAGCGAACTGGTTTTAAGTGCTGAAAAATCTGACACTTCAGTCGGCAATCAGGAAAAACCAGCAAAGGCCATGAAAAAGGCTAAGCAAATATATTCTGAGGGCGCACTTTCCGATCCGCGTGTAAAGCAGGCCTTGGGGCAACTCTCACCGAAAGAGCGGGTGAGCCAGATTTGCGGCATTGAAGCTTTGGAACAAATTCGTCATGACCGCCCGAATACGCCGCCGGATATGATGGCGCGCAAAGGTGGAGTGTTGACGGAAACCAGCTTGAAAATGTCAGGCGGTGCATTTCGTAGCCATTCGAAATGGTATGAATTAGATTTCAACTGTGAAATTAATGCCGCTGAAATGAAGGTTTCCTCATTTCGTTATCTGATTGGCAAAGCCATTCCGAAAAATGAATGGCAGCATAGAGGCTTGCCAGTTGATTAATGTGCGCTTTTACAATTGAGGTGATGAGCTCAAGATAAATTAACCTATAATTAGAGGAACTATATCGCTCTGTTATCGTTTAAACCTATTACACTTTACATAGATCAGGACTGAGCGTAGCTTGCATTTTGCTTACGTTTTCGAAGCAGATACAGGCTTGAATATTTATAGCGAGGAAAGGTTGTCGAGGTTATTTTCCGATAACCGCTGGAGGATAAGATGTTGAAAGTTACTTTGGCTTTGGCTGCCGTGCTTGCATTGTCAGCCTGTACTACAACAGAAAAAGATTTGAGTATCGGGACCGCTGCAGGTGCTGCAATCGGTGGTATTGCCGGCGGCGGTAAGGGCGCTTTGATTGGCGCGGCAGCCGGTGCTGGTACTGGTTATTTGGTACGTACGCTGCGTAATGGTAAATGCGAATATCGTGGCAGAAACGGTCGTATTTACACAGCTTCCTGCAAACGATAATTTCTATAAAAATAAGCCCCGTCACATGATCTGTGATGGGGCTTATGATTTTTAAAATTCAATTTCTGTTTTCAAAACACAATATCGTCACTTGTCGTGCCCTATATTGAGCTTATGATTGCTTGCGGCTTTCATAATACAGGAGAACGATTATGACGAGCATACCAGTAAAGACGGCTAAACGTAGCGTTGTCGTGGATGGTTTTACCAATAGTATTCTGGATCCTGAGGAGCCGATGCTCGGGCCTTTGCAAAGTGGCGGCACAATCATTGCCAACACTGCACCCGGCTGCTGGGGGCCGATGATTACGCCGCGTTTACGTGGTGGTCATGAGGTGACAAAACCGGTTTATATTGAGGGCGCCGAGATCGGTGACGGGATTGTTATCCGTATCAGGGATATCACTGTCACATCTTTGGCGACCGCTTCCGGCAATGATAGTGTTTCAAATGTTTATTGTTTAGGTGATCCTTTTGTTGCGGCCAAATGCCCGACCTGCGATGAAATCTGGCCGGAAACCCATATTGAAGGTTTAGGGCAGGATTCCGTGCGCTGTAATAAATGCGGCAATCCGATTAAACCTTTCTATATGGAACATGGTTATACAGTGGTTTTTGCTGAAACGCAGGATGTGGGTGTTACACTCCATCAGACAGCAGCTGAGCGTATTGCCAAGGACGCAAACCATTATGCTTCGCTTCCCGATCAATCGGTACAGCACTCCATCCTCAATTATGCTCCGGCAGATCTGGTTGGTGCAATTGTGCGTATGCGCCCGTTTTTAGGGCAATTAGGCACAACGCCATCCAAAGCTATTCCGGATTCTCATAATGCCGGTGATTTTGGCTCGTTTTTGATTGGTGCTCCGCACCCTTATGCCCTCAGCCAAGAGGAGCTTTTGCAGCATAAAACAGACGGCCATATGGATATTGATGCCGTGCGGGCAGGGGCGGTTTTAGTGTGTCCTGTCAAAGTGCAGGGTGCAGGTGTCTATATGGGCGATATGCATGCATCTCAAGGCGATGGCGAGATTGCTGGACACACAATGGATGTGGCAGGTAGCGCTACACTTCAGGTTGAAGTGATGAAAAATTATAATAATGACGGGCCTGTTTTATTCCCGCTTGTTGAGGATTTGCCACCGCTTGCAAAGCCGTTCAGCACCGAAGAAAAGAAGCGTGCGGCTAAACTGGCTGAGCAATGGGGTGTGACAGAGGTGGAAGATGTGGCTCCGATTTCTGTAATTGGCACTGCTGCTAATATGAATGATGCGATTGCCAATGGCTTGGAACGGGCGGCTAAACTTCTTGGCATGACGGTGCCGGAGGTAAAAAACCGCGCCACGATTAATGGCGGCATTGAGATCGGCCGTGATCCGGGTGTTATTCAGGTGACATTCCTCGCGCCATTACGCGCACTTGATAAAGCGGGTTTAGGCGATATCGCCCGCCAGCAATATAATCTTTGAAATAAAAAAAGCGGAGCTACGGCTCCACTTTTTTACTTCGTGCATGTATTTGATTATACACCTTTTGCCAAAAACTGCGCGATCACAGCTTGGCTGCCTTCTCGCCATATAGCATTGAGACTTGCACTAAATGCTTCAACAACGGCAGCATTTTCACTCAAATCATCATAAATTTCGCGCATTTCCAGCCATGCAACAGGATTATCACGGGCTTCTATGGCGCGTGCTTGCAAGCGATCCCAATTCGGATCATTAGGTGCAATATCTTTGCCATTTTCGCTCGTTCCAAAACAATAGCGACACCATAAAGCCGATAATAAAATCAAGCCGGATGCGTTGCCACCTTGAGCGATAACATCCCTGATTGACGGGATAATAAACTTGGGCTGGCGATTAGAACCATCCAGGCAAAGCCGGCGTATGGTGTCACCAATATCCGGATTGGAAAACCGTTCGACAATCAGGTTTTGATAGGCTGCCAGATTTGTGTCGGGTACAGGCGGCACAACCGGTAGAATTTCGGTGCTTTCAATATGGTCGAGAAAGGCGCGAATTTGATCATCCTGCATCGCTTCATGCACAAATTCAATGTCACGCAAACCAGCCGGATAAGCGATAATTGCATGACCGCCGTTGAGAATGCGGATTTTCATCGTCTCGAAGCGGTGTACCTGATCGGTAAAAGTAACGCCGACTTTTTCCAACGGCGGACGGCCAGCCGGGAAATTATCCTCCATCACCCATTGACGGAATGGTTCGCATGTCACCGGTGCTTTGTCGTCTACCCCAAGTGAATGGGCAAGTTCACGCTCACGCATGCCGGTTGCAGGCGTGATACGATCTACCATACTGTTTGGGAAGGCAACATTATGAGCAATCCATTGCGCAAAATCCGGATCGGACAATGTCGCAAGTCCGACAACCGCATCGCGTGTGACATTGCCATTATGCGGAACATTATCGCAGCTCATGACGGTAAAAGGCTTATAGCCGCGTTGAAAGCGCAGTTTTAATGCCGCAATGATGGCACCAAAAGCTGTTTCCGGTTGTTCAGGATGGGCACCATCATGAATAATATCAGCGTGGCTTGCGGAAAAACTACCTGTTTTAGGGTCAATATAATAGCCGCCCTCCGTCACAGTCAGCGACACGATACGGATCGTTTCTGTTGCCATAGCTGCGATCAAGGATTGGTTGGCTTTTTCGACAGGCAAAAAACCGATCATTGCACCGACAATGCGCGCATTAACGCCATTGGGATCAAGCTCGATGACCGATGACATGTAATCCTGCGTAGCCAAGTCTTCGCGCATCTGCGCATCATTGGCGCGTACGCCCGCGCCGATGATCGCCCATTCATGCCCTTCACCAAGATTGAAGAGGTCATCCAGATAAACAGCCATATGGGCACGATGGAAATTGCCGCAACCGATATGAATAATACCGGCTTTTAGTTCTGAGCGGTTATAATTCGGGCGTTGGATTTTTACGGGCAGTTGATTAAGCGTTGCATTTGAAATTTTCATGTCAGCTCATCCAATTGCCGCCATCGACATTATATGTCTGGGAAACGATGTAATCGGCATCTTTTGAGGCAAGGAAAACCGCCATTCCGGTTAGGTCTTCTGCTTGCGCCATACGGCCAAATGGTACTTCAGCGCCAACTATCTTTTTCTTTTCGCCAATAGGCCGGTTTTCAAATTTAGCGAATAGAGCATCGACCCCGTCCCAATGTTCGCCATCAACGACACCAGGGGCAATCGCATTGACGTTAATGCCATGTTTGATGAGGTTCAAACCGGCCGATTGGGTCAAGGAAATGACTGCGGCCTTGGTTGCGCAATAAACAGCCACCAATGCTTCGCCGCGTCGCCCCGCCTGACTGGCCATATTGATGATTTTGCCGCCCTTGCCACGCTCAATCATCGAACGGGCAACAGCTTGCATCGTAAAAAGTGTTCCTGAAACATTGATCGCGAAAAGCTTGTCGTAACTTTCACGAGTAATATCAACGATAGGTGCGAGATCAAAAAGCGCGGCATTATTGATCAAAATATCAATACCACCCCGTTTTTCTTCAATAGTTTTAATCGCTTCATCAATGCTCTCCTGGCTTGTTACATCAAGATGAACAGCGAAAGCCTGCGGGCCTATCTCTTTGGCGGTGACTTCGGCAGCAGCCAGATTGATATCAGCAATTGCCACATGTGCCCCTTCGGCCACATAACGTGCGGCAAAAGCCTTGCCGATGCCGCGTGCAGAACCGGTGATGATGGCGGTTTTATCTTTCAATCTCATGACAAGGCCAGTCCTTCGCTGTCAAAGCGGTGAATTTGATGTTCTTGCGGGCTTAAAAATACATGGTCGCCGCTATGCGAGGTAAAAGCGCCATCAACGCGCACATTGACGAGGCCATGCTCCGTTTGGATATGCAGATAGGTATCGGAGCCCATATGTTCTGCGAGCGTGACAGTGCCTGACCATAAGCCCTCATCATTGCTGACGGTTATATGTTCAGGACGAATACCGATTGCATGTGCATCTTTGCTGCTGGCTGGCGCACCTTCAATGAAATTCATTTTAGGACTGCCGATAAAACCGGCGACGAAGCGGTTTTTGGGTTTGTGATAAAGTTCAAGCGGAGTGCCGATTTGTTCAATGCGCCCTGCCTGCATCACCACAATTTTGTCGGCGAGCGTCATCGCTTCAACCTGATCATGGGTGACATAGATCATGGTGGTTTTCAGTTTTTGGTGCAGTTCTGCAATTTCGAGGCGCATGTTGACGCGCAGAGCTGCGTCCAAATTTGATAATGGTTCGTCGAACAGAAAAGCAGAGGGTTCGCGCACAATGGCGCGGCCAATTGCGACGCGCTGGCGCTGGCCACCGGAAAGCTGCCCCGGACGACGGTCAAGATAGGCTGTCAGGTTTAAGGTTTCAGCTGCACCTTCGACCCTTTTGGTAATCTCGCTTTGCGCCATTCCGGCCATTTTAAGCGGAAATGCAATGTTTTTGCGTACGCTCATATGCGGATAAAGCGCATAAGACTGAAACACCATAGCCAATCCGCGTTTGGCAGGCGCCAGATTGCTTGCATCTTTGCCATTAATTTGGATATTGCCTGATGATATATCTTCAAGGCCTGCAATAAGACGCAAAAGCGTGGATTTACCACAGCCGGAAGGTCCGACAAAAACGACAAACTCACCTTTATTAATAGCGAGATCCAATGGGTGGATAACCTGCGTGGAGCCAAAGCTTTTTGTGACGCTTTTGAGTTCGATCTGTCCCATATTTTGTTCCTTTAAACCGCTCATTTGACAGCGCCGAATGTCAGACCGCGCACCAATTGTTTCTGGCTGAACCAGCCAAGAATAAGAATAGGGGCAATGGCGAGTGTAGAAGCCGCGGAAAGTTTGGCGTAAAATAGTCCTTCAGGACTGGAGTAACTGGCAATAAAAGTTGTCAGCGGCCCCGCATTGGCGGTCGTCAGATTGAGCGTCCAGAAGCTTTCATTCCATGCAAGAATGATATTCAGCAGCAAGGTTGATGCGATACCCGGAATGGCCATGGGCGTAAGAACATAGATGATCTCGGCGCGCAAATTTGCGCCATCCATACGGGCTGCTTCCAGAATTTCCACCGGAATTTCTTTGAAATAAGTGTAAAGCATCCACACGACAATGGGCAGATTAATGAGTGTGAGTATCGCGGTGATACCAATGAGATTATCAAGCAGACCAGCATCGCGAAACAGCATATAGATCGGTATCAGCACACCGACAGCCGGCATCATTTTGGTCGACAGCATCCACATCAGCACATCTTTGGTGCGTTTGCCCGGAACAAAAGCCATCGACCATGCGGCCGGAATAGCGATGATTAAAGCAACGACGGTTGATCCCAGCGAAATAATCACTGAATTGCGGAAATGCAGGAAGTAATTCGAGCGTTCTTGCACACTGCGGTAGCTTTCAAGGGTCCAGTCGAAGAACAGGAACTTAGGCGGGCTGGCAATGGCATCGGCCTCCGTTTTGAACGATGTCAAAATGGTCCAAAGAATTGGAAAGAAAATGATCAGTGCGATGCACCACGCCAAAAGGGTGAATGCAAGATAACGTTTGGTGCTGGTGTTACGATTGCTCATCTCACATCTCCAGATTGCGACCGATCATCCGCATCAGGAAAATCGCAACTATATTTGCCAAAATAACCGCAACGATACCGCCAGCTGAACCAAGCCCGACATCAAATTGCAGCAGTGATTGTGCGTAAACGAGATAGGTCAGATTAGTGGAAGACGTGCCGGGGCCGCCATTGGTTGTCACCAGAATTTCTGCAAAAACAGATAACAGGAAGATTGTCTGGATCAGGATAACAACGGTTGTTGCGCGCGCCAGATGCGGCAGCATGATATAATAAAACCGTGAAACTGGTCCGGCGCCGTCCATTTCGGCTGCTTCCAATTGTTCGCGGTCAAGCGATTGCAATGCGGTCAAAAGAATTAGCGTTGCAAAGGGCAGCCATTGCCATGCAACAATAATGATGATCGACAGCAATGAATATTGCGCAAGAAAATCAATCGGCGCGAAACCAAGACTGCGTGCAGCCCATCCAAATAAACCATTGACCGGATTGAAAAACATATTTTTCCATACCAAGGCCGACACAGTTGGCATGATAAAGAAGGGTGCAATCACCAGCACACGAACGATGCCTTGTCCAAACATCGGCTGATCCAGCAATAATGCCAGCAAAGTGCCGCCGATTGTGGTGATGGCGAGCACGCCGAGCACCAGTATTAATGTGTTGAAGAGGGCAGGCCAGAAGGCAGGATCGGTGAAAAAATAATGGTAGTTTTCAAAACCTGAAAAACTGACCGCATCAGGCATTAAAAGATTATAGCGAAGAAACGAAAACCAGATGGTCATGGCCAGCGGTACGATCATCCATAATAACAGTAGGATGACAGCAGGCGAAATCATCAGGCGACTTGCCGAGCGTGATGCTTGTGTGGCCATGGGTTTTTACCCTTGTCTGAACTTTCATGATTATAAACGATGACGCTTTGCGCAAAAAATCATGATGGAATGTCGTTGATTGCCGGAATGCACAAATGCGGTTTTCATAGCCGCATATAGCGAAAGACACGCCCTTCGTTTGACTGAAAGGGCGGGTCTTTGAATTGCTTGCGCTTACTTGATGTAACCACCGCGTGTCATTTCGCGCGTTGCCAACTGCTGTGCAGTGGCTCTGGCCGCATCACCGGTGACACTGCCTGCCAGCGCTGCTGAAAACTGCTGTCCGACAGCTGTACCAATTGCCTGATATTCAGGGATGGCGACAAACTGGCCACCTGTATAAGGCACATCCTGAACGGATGGTGTTTGTGTATTGGCTGCCATGATTGCATCCAATGTCACTTTGGCAAATGGTGCCGCCTTCAGATATTCAGGATTTTCATAAAGTGAAGTGCGGGTGCCTGGCGGTACGTTGGCAATGCCTTCTTTTTCGGCAACCAGATCAAGATAGGCTTTCGATGTTGCCCAGGCGACAAAAGCCTGTGCTGCATCGGCTTTCTTGGAGGTTTTAGGAATAGCAAGGTTCCAGGACCAGAGCCAGTTACCGTGATTATCGATGCCTTCACCACTTGGCGATTTGGCAAAACCGACCTTATCGGCAACGGTTGAATCTTTCGGATTGGAAATGAACGAGGAAGCAACCGTCGCATCAATCCACATGCCGCATTTACCGGTCTGGAACAGTGCCAATGTTTCGTTGAAACCGTTGGAAGATGCACCTGGAGGGCCAAAATTGGTCATCAGGTCAAGATATGTATCGATGGTTTTTTTCCACTCAGGACTGTCAAACTGTGGCTTCCAGTCCATGTCAAACATACGGGCACCCATGGAGTTGGACATGGCTGGCAACAGCGCCATGTTTTCGCCCCAGCCAGCTTTACCACGCAGGCAGATGCCAAATACACCGGCGCCTTTGTCGGTCATTTTTTCTGCTGCTTCACGCACAAATTCCCAAGTCGGGTTTTCAGGCATTTTCAGTCCGGCTTTTTCCATCAGATCTGTGCGATACATCAGCATCGAACTTTCTGCATAAAACGGCACCGCATAAAGCTTGTCGTCCAAGCTGACCGATGCCGCAACGGCCGGCAGAATATCTGCGGCGTCGTAGTCGTCACCAAGCTTTTCAAGTGGTAAAAGCCAGCCTTGTTTGGCCCAAATCGGCACTTCATAATTGCCGATCGTCAGGACGTCATATTGACCGCCCTTTGTAGCAATATCTGTGGTGACACGTTGACGAAGAACATTTTCTTCTAACGTGACCCATTCGACATCAATGTCTGGATGAAGTGCTTTAAACTCTGACATAAGACCCTGCATACGGATCATGTCACCATTGTTAACAGTTGCGACCGTGATGGTTTCCGCGCTTGCCGCTACCGACAGTGCAGCCATAAAACCGGCGCCAACCAATCCACGTATAGTTACCGACATTTTACCCCTCCCAGAGAATATTGAGCAATTATTCGATCATTGGTCAAATATTCGACAGCGACACAATTCTGTCAAGTTCTATTTCTGGAAATGCCTGTAACAAAGCTGTAACCTCATACAAAAGCATAAGGAACCAAGCATCGCGATCATTAGATCACGACTGAAGGATGGTTTGAAATTGTGAAATAAGCAGTCAACGAGAGGGCTTGCCGAGTCGTTTTATCCGCTGATATTATAAACGGGCACTAAAGCAGTGCTGTCGCGGTTGCTTCATCGGTCACCAGACCATTGATAATACGCCCGTTGAGCGCACCACGTATGGCATCAATTTTACTGGCACCTGCCGCAATGCCAACCGCTAAACGCTCTAATGCCGGCTCCACACGAATTCCGGCCATCCGGCCATGAATTTCACTGTCGATATAATGACCATTGGCATCATAAATATGGCCGGCGACTTCACCGATCCCACCAAGAGAGCGCACTTCGCTCAATTCTTGCTCACTGACAAAGCCATCAAGGAAGAGGGGAGCCTGATTGTTCATCTGGCCAATGCCGACAAAAATAGCATCGGCTTTTCGCCCCAAACGATGCACTGCCTGCACAGGTTTTAAAGCAAGAAAGGCATCGCGTTCTTCGCGATTGCTGCTGATGACAGGAACCGGCATTGGATAATGCGGAGCATTCAAACGCGATGCGATATAGAGAATAACTTCAAACATGCTCGCAGAGCCATCAATTGAAATATTCCCGATCAGCGATACTAAACGATGCCGATCGCAGGTGCCCTCCTGCAATTCATCAGACATCGCACGTAACGCGCGGCCAGTGCCGACACCGATGACCTGCGGCTCTGCCCGCGCCAAAACTTTTTCAAAAAGCGATGCCGCAGCAGGAGCGATAACACGGGCTGGATCAGCGCTTACACCGAGCATGGGCGCAACACGACATTCAATAAGCCCGTAACGATCTCGCAATCGGGCTTCTAATTCCAGACAAGCCGCGAGCGGATGTTCAAGCCTTACTTTGATCAAGCCATTGGCAACAGCACGGCTGACAAGACGCTGTGCGCGTTGGCGGGAGATGCCCATTTCGGCAGCAATCTGATCTTGTGTCATGCCGCCCGCATAATAAAGCCAACCTGCACGTGCAACAGCATCGTCGGATTTCAAATCGCTATCAGGTCGGTTTATCGGGGCAGCATTCATTGAAATTTCTGTTCTAATAATCGCCGGAAATTTGAAAAGTCATCAAACCGGAAGTCAGGCCGTGCATCATCCGATTCGTAAAGATCTTGTCCTTTCATATGACTTCCCCCTGTAAAGCGCCAGAC
>JAEWHQ010000259.1 GCA_023387715.1 Pseudomonadota bacterium
GATCAGAACCGAGAAACAATTGAGCAAAGTTCTGGAAGGAATTGATGCCGAACCGGGCATTGTTCTTTACACAGTGGTGGATCAAAAACTGGCTGCGATGATCGATCAGTCTTGCTCGGCGATGGGGGTTCCATGCGTTTCTGTGCTGGAGCCGGTGCTGGCAACTTTCCAGTCTTATTTGGGGCTCGCCGCACACCGACGCGCCAGCGCGCAGCATGTTTTAAACACGGATTACTTCCGCCGTATCGATGCGCTTAATTTTACTATGGAGCATGATGACGGCTTGCTGCCGCCTGATATTGAAGAAGCAGATATTGTTTTGGTTGGTATTTCCCGCACCTCCAAAACACCAACCAGTATCTATCTGGCCAATCGCGGTATCAAAACCGCCAATGTGCCGATTGTGAATGGCGTGCCAATTCCTGATGAAGTGATCAACGCCAAGAAACCATTGATCGTTGGTTTGATTGCCACGGCTGAGCGTATTTCGCAGGTGCGCCAGCATCGTTTGCTTGGCACGGTTGCTGATTTTCATAATGAATTTTACACCGACAGAGCTGCGATTGCAGAAGAGCTGACCTATGCGCGCAATCTTTGTGCGCGGCATGGCTGGCCGGTGATTGATGTATCGCGCCGCTCGATCGAAGAAACAGCGGCGGCCATTTTAGCGCTGCGCCCGCGCAATCGCTGATAAAACAGACCAGAAAATGAGATCAACCGTGAACCCTTCCCTTATCTTAGCGTCCAAAAGTCCGTTCAGGGCACAGCTTCTTAACAATGCCGGTCTGACCTTTGGCACAGAAAATGCCGATATTGACGAGCGCGCTGTTGAAGCGCCGCTTTATCGTTCGGGTGCAACGCCTGAAGATGTGGCGATGGTGTTGGCAGAAGCAAAAGCTTTAGCCGTTAGTGAAAAACATCCTGATGCGATCATTATCGGTTGTGACCAGACCTTATCTCTGGGCGATGAGATTTTTCATAAACCGGCTGATCTGGAAGAAGCAGGTAAAAATCTTCTCAAGCTTTCCGGTAAAACACATCAGTTAAACAGCGGCATTGTGCTGGTCAAAAACGGCGAGACAATTTGGCGCCATGTGGCCATTGCTTATATGACCATGCGTCCCTTGCAGCCGCAATTTATCGGCCGCTATCTGGGGCGTATTGGTGATAATGCTTTATCCAGTGTCGGCGCTTATCAGGTGGAAGGCGAAGGTATTCAGTTGTTTGAAAAAATCGAAGGCGATTATTTTACCATTATCGGCCTGCCTTTATTGCCGCTCTTACAAAAACTGCGCGAAGAAAGTTTGATTGATGGCTGATAAAAACCAAGCCTTTGTAACCGGTTATCCGATTAAACATTCACGCTCGCCGCTTATTCATGGCTTTTGGCTGCGGGAATATGGTTTGCAAGGGTCATATCAGGCAATGGAAGTGGCACCTGAGGATTTTGCAACTTTTGCTACCACGTTAGCTGCGCAAAATTTGGTTGGTGGTAATGTCACCCTGCCCCATAAGGAAGAAGCTTTTAAGCTTTGTGCCAAACTTGATGATGCGGCCAAAGCCATTGGCGCGGTCAATACGCTTTGGCTGGAAAATGGCGAACTGTACGGCAGCAATACCGATGCTTATGGTTTTGCGGCCAATCTGGATGCATTGGCACCGGATTGGGATAAAGCAGATACAGCGTTGATTTTAGGTGCGGGCGGCGCTTCGCGCGCAATCATTCACGCATTGAAAGAGCGTGGTTTTAAAACCATCTCTATAGTGAACAGAACTTTGGCGCGCGCTGAAGAGCTGGTCAGACATTTTAAAAGTGATGATGTTGTAATCACCGCGCATGAATGGGCAGAAGCTGACACGCTTGTGCCATCGGCTGGTTTGATCGTTAATACAACATCGCTTGGAATGAGCGGACATGGCGAAAGTCAGGAATTTCCGCTTGATCTGACCAAGGCATCTAGCCAAGCCTTGGCAACGGATATTGTTTATGTTCCACTAGAAACAGGGTTTTTGAAAAAGGCAAAAAGTGCCGGATTAAAAACTGCGGATGGTTTGGGTATGTTGCTGCATCAGGCAGTGCCGGGTTTTGAGCGTTGGTTTGGTGTGCGCCCTGAAGTGACAGATGCTTTGCGCGCGCATATTTTAGAGGATATGGCAAAATAAAATGATCATTGTCGGTCTCACCGGTTCTATCGGAATGGGTAAATCCACCGCTGCCAAAATGTTTGAGCAGGCTGGTGTGCCGGTTTATGATGCTGATGAGACGGTGCACCGGCTCTATGCCGGTCGCGCCAGCCCTCTGATTGAGCAAGCTTTTCCAGGCACTGTGGTTGATGGTATTGTTGACCGTAAAAAACTGGCGCAGGCAGTGCTTAATGATAGTCAGGCCATGAAAAAGCTTGAAGCAATCGTGCATCCGTTGGTGCATGAAGAAGAAAGCAACTTTCTGGAACAGGCAAAGTTTGATCGTGAGCCGATGGTGGTGCTTGATATTCCGCTGCTTTTTGAGGCAGGCGGTAAAGACCGGGTTGATCGTATTGTGGTGGTAAGTGCCCCTGCTGATGTGCAGCGCCAGCGGGTGCTGGCCAGAGAAGGCATGACGGTTGAAAAATTTGAAAGTATTTTAAGCCGTCAGATGAGCGATCACGAAAAGCGTGCAAAAGCTGATTTTATCATTGATAGCAATGTTAGTTTTGAGGCTATGCAAGAGCAGATTGATTTAATCATTGCGCAATTGAGCAAACATTAAATCTGAAAATAGAATTGAACATAAAGGCATGAATAACAATGCGTGAAATCGTTTTCGATACTGAAACCACGGGGCTTGCCCGTCTGGAAGATCGGGTTATTGAAATCGGCGGCGTGGAAATGGTCAATCGTTTCCTCACCGGTCGCACATTCCATGTTTATATCAATCCGCAAGGCAAAGAAGTGC
>JAEWHQ010000280.1 GCA_023387715.1 Pseudomonadota bacterium
TTGGCCCCGTGCCGGACAATCCACGCCCGCCAAAAGGTTGCACGCCTACAACCGCCCCAATCACATTACGGTTGATATAGATATTGCCAACCCGAATACGCTCGGCCACATGCGCAATGGTTTCATCCAAGCGCGTATGCAAACCAAATGTCAGACCATAGCCGGTGGCATTAATATCATCGATCAACCGATCCAGATCATCGCGCTTATAACGAATGACATGCAGCACTGGTCCAAAGACCTCACGCTTCAATTCGCTTAAACTACGCAGTTCAATAATGGTTGGGGCAACAAAAGTGCCTTTTGCCGTTTCTTCCGGCAGCGGCAATTGCTCCACAGTACGGCCTTGACCACGCATGGCTTCAATATGTGCATTGATGATTGCCTTGGCTTCATCGCTGATAACCGGCCCGATATCGGTTGCCAGACGGTCTGTGCGCCCGATCTGCAATTCCTGCAAAGCACCCTTCAGCATGGTAAGGATGCGATCTGCCACATCTTCCTGCAAGCAAAGCACACGCAGAGCCGAGCAACGCTGACCGGCACTGTCAAAAGCCGAGGCAATCACATCGGCAACCACCTGTTCAGCAAGTGCAGAAGAATCTACAATCATGGCGTTCTGGCCGCCGGTTTCAGCAATCAGCGGAATAGGCTGGCCGTTTGGCAACAAACGCTTGGCCAGTTGTTCCTGAATAAGACGGGCAACTTCCGTGGAACCGGTGAACATCACTGCTGCGGTTTCTTCTGCACCAACAAGGCTTGCGCCAATGCGGCCATCACCCGGCACAAAGTGCAAGACATCGGCAGGGACACCAGCTTCATGCAGCAAACGAATAGCTTCTGCTGCAATCAAAGGGGTTTCTTCAGCAGGTTTTGCCAAGACGGCATTGCCTGCAACAAGGGCTGCAACAACCTGTCCGGTGAAAATCGCCAATGGAAAATTCCACGGGCTGATGCAAACAACGGCGCCCAGAGATTGATGCGCTGCACCAATGGTGCGGCGTGCCTGATCGGCATAGTAACGCAAGAAATCAATCGCCTCGCGCACTTCAGCAATCGCATTTGGCAAAGACTTGCCCGCTTCCCGCACGATAAGACCGAGAAGCACAGGCATTTCTTCCTGCATTTTATCGGCGGCACGATCCAGACAGGCCGCGCGTTCCGCTGCAGGTTTTGCAGCCCAGTCTTTCACCGACTTAGCCGCCAATTGCACAGCCTTGGCTGCGTCCTCTTCACTGACTTCAAAAACAGTGCCGATTTTATCGCTGTGATCACCCGGATTAAGCACATCACGCGGTGTTCCTTGCACAGGCAATGAACCAAGTAACGGTTTAGCCTGCCAATCCTGAGCGGCCGATTTCAACAAATCTGCATGAAGCGCCACAAGTGTGTTCTCGTTAGACAGATCAAGACCGGCAGAGTTTTTACGAGCGCCCAGAATATCTTTCGGCAGAGAAATCTGATCATGCAGGGCACCGATTTCACGCATCGAACGCACAATAGAAGCCGGATCATCGGTCAGTTCATCAATCGACACAGCTTTATCGGCAATGCGGTTGACGAAAGAAGAGTTGGCACCATTTTCCAGCAAACGACGCACCAGATAAGCAAGCAAGGTTTCATGCGTACCGACTGGCGCATAAATGCGGGCAGGGCGGTTTAGTTTTGATGCGCCCACCACTTCATCATAAAGCGGCTCACCCATGCCATGCAGGCACTGAAATTCATAGTCACCGATTTTAAAATCCTGGCCGGCAAGGTGATAGATCGTCGCCAGGGTCTGCGCATTGTGGGTGGCAAATTGCGGGAAGATCACATCGCGTGCATTGAGCAGTTTTTGCGCACAAGCAATATAAGAGACGTCGGTGTGGATTTTACGGGTATAAACCGGAAAATCTTCCAGTCCATCCACCTGTGCACGTTTGATCTCGGCATCCCAATAAGCACCTTTAACCAAACGCACCATAATGCGGTGATCTGAGCGGCGCGCCAGATCAATGATGAAATCCAGCACATAAGGGCAGCGCTTACCATAAGCCTGCACAACAAAGCCGATACCTTCCCAGCCCTTCAGCTCTTCATCAAGGCAAAGGCTTTCGAGCAGATCGAGCGAGATTTCCAGACGGTCTGCTTCTTCGGCATCAATATTGAGGCCGATATTGTAAGATTTGGCAATTGCGGCCAGAGCTTTCACTTTCGGCAGCAATTCACCCATCACGCGTGTTGTTTGCGCGCGGGAATAGCGCGGATGCAAGGCAGACAGCTTGATGGAAATGCCAGGACCGGCATAAATACCGCGTCCGGCAGAGGCTTTACCAATCGCATGAATGGCATTTTCATAGTCTTTATAATAGCGCTCGGCATCTTGTGCGGTGGTCGCAGCCTCGCCCAGCATATCATAAGAATAGCCAAAGCCTTTTTGCTCCAGCACGCGGGCACGTTTTACCGCTTCATCAATGGTTTCACCGGTGACGAATTGTTCGCCCATCATCCGCATCGCCATATCAACGCCACGGCGCACAACAGGCTCGCCGCAACGCGCAATCACGCGGGTGAGCGCTGCCGACAAACCACGATCATTGACTGTGCCGGTGAGTTTGCCGGTAACCACCAGCCCCCAAGTGGCCGCATTGACGAATAAAGAGCGACCGCCACCAATATGGGATTTCCAGTCACCGGTCGCGATCTTGTCACGAATAAGCGCATCACGAGTTGCAGTGTCGGGAATACGCAGCAATGCTTCCGCCAGACACATCAGCGCCA
>JAEWHQ010000390.1 GCA_023387715.1 Pseudomonadota bacterium
ATCTTACTTTAAAAGCAGACAGCTTTAAAATTGTCACCAGCAAAGATGCCGATGCTTCCAAGACACATCTTTTCGGTCTTCACGCCGAAAATCAAAACCTCATCAGCCTCTCAAATGGTTCAATTGAAACATGGACCAATTATAGTAATGGCCTCAATACGGTCATGGACTACCAAGACACATCGGTTGAGCGTTTGACCGTTAATAATGTCAAGATCATCACCCATGGCGACAATGCGGTTGGCAGTGAAAACATCAATACAAGAACCTCCATCACCGGTAGTGATATTATCACTCACGGTATTGGAGGCCATGGCGTTGCTGCCAGCAATGGCGGCGTTGCCAGCTGGGCACCTTCTCATGTGACGGTCACAGATACAAACATCACCACCAATGGCCGTCAGGCTTATGGTTTTGTTGCCACGACCTATTCAGTGATCAACGGCAAAGGCGTTGCAATCAACACATCAGGTGAAAGCGGTGTTGGCGTTTACAGTCAGGGCTCCGGCCGGATCAATGTCAGTGATAATAGCTCGGTCACGACCTCTGGTGAAGGTGCACATGCTATTGCTGTAATGTTGGGTTCTGAAATCAATATCAGTGACAGCGTCATTACCACGAGTGGCGAAGGCGCTGCCGGTCTTTATATGGCAGGCTATAATTATACGGATCGTGGACTGCCTACTCCGACATCTCCAATCATCATCACCCGAAAACCGCTCAGTAATATTGATGATCACAATGATGATCCAAACCAATACCAAGCACGGAAGAAAGCTTGGCAATTGACGAGAACAATGAGCGCGCCGGCATATCGCACAGCAACACAGCCAGCCTGACCAATGTGAATATGAATGTTGCTAATGGAGCAGCACTTCATATTAAAGGCTCGGAAAGCAATAAGGTGACGATCAAAGGCTCCACCATTAAAGGTGATGCCGGTGCCAATGCTTCGCTTTTAAAAACAGAAGCGTACAATACGGACCATGAAGTTGGCGATGTCCTGCTTGATGTTTCCTCATCGCAACTTTTTGGCAATGCCAATGTTCAAAGCGGCAGCGTCAACCTCAACCTGTCAGATAAATCTTCATGGGTCGGCGCCACCGAAATCACGAGCGGTGAAGAATTAAATCTGAAACTCGACAAAACAAGCGCATGGCTCATTACCGCCAACTCCACAATCAATCATCTGGAGAATAAAGGTGCGGTCGGTTTTTTCCCGTCCAAGTCCAACTTTAAAACCCTCACTCTCACTCAAGCTGATTATAGCACCAGTGGCGGATTATTCACCGTTAATACAGTGCTTGGTGATGATAGCTCTAAAACCGACAAAATAATCTTTGAAGGTTCTGTCAGCGGCAACAATCATTTGGCAGTCCACAATGTGGGTGGTCTAGGTGCAGAAACCGACAAAGGCATTGAGGTCATCACTGTCGGCGCACCTTCCAGCGGTAATTTTTCTCTCATTAGCCGCTATAAACATAAAGGCGAATATGCAGCCGTTGCCGGTGCCTATCGCTATAAATTATATCAAGGTCATGACGAGGAGCCGTCCAACCAAAACTGGTATCTGCGTTCTGACAAGGACTATGCTGATGAAGACGGCGATGGTGACGGCAGTTTTCAACCGGGGGTACCGGTTTATGAAGCCTATCCGCAATTTTTGTTGGGCTTAAATAATCTGCCGACTTTGCAACAACGTACAGGCAACCGTTATTGGAGTAATGCCGGAGCAAGCCAAATAGCTCAAGGCGCTGATATTGCTCAAGCTTACGCTCCCGCGCAAGAAAGCTGTCCCCTCACTCAAACGAATGGTATTTGGGGCCGTATTGAAGGCGCGCATACGGAAATCAAGCCAAACTTCTCGCAATCCCGTGCCAATTACGACTACAATAGCTATAAGGTGCAAGCGGGCATTGATGGTTTATTCCATGAGAATGAGCAAGGAAAACTGATTGGCGGCTTGACGCTGAATTACACTCATGGCCTTGCCAAAATCTGGTCTCGCAATGATGACGACCTCGGACAAGGAAAGATTAAATCTGACGGTTACGGCTTTGGCGGCACGCTGACATGGTATGATGACAACGGTTTTTATGCCGACAATCAGGCACAACTGACATGGTACAGAAGCGATCTGAGCTATCAGGGCGGCAAGGAATCGCTGCTTGATGGCAAGAACAATGGTTTCGGCTTTGCTCTTTCATCCGAAATCGGCAAGCGTTTCGCCATTGATGACCATTGGTCACTGACACCGCAGGCACAATTGCAATATTCCCATGTGGATTTCAGCAGCTTTACCGATGTGTTTGAAGCAGAGATTTCACGCGAAAAAGCTGCTAGCCTGCAAGCGCGTCTTGGCCTTAGCCTTGATTATCAAAATGCTTGGCAGAATGCACAAGGCACCACCAATCGCAGCTCGGTTTATGCGATTGCCAATCTTTATAATGAATTCCTCAATGGCACCGAAGTGGATGTCTCGACTGTACGTTTTGCCAATAAAAACGAACGCCTATGGGGCGGCATCGGTTTCGGTGGCTCATATAACTGGAATGACGATCAATATTCGGTTTATGGCGAAGGTTCGCTCAATACCAGCCTGAGGCATTTTGGCGATAGCTACAGCTATAAAGGCACTCTTGGCTTCCGAGTAAAATGGTAAAACCACGCACAAAAAAAAGACCGCCCTTCGGGGCGGTTTTTTGATACTATTTACTCAAAACTATTCATCGCAACAAAAGCATATTCGCGCAATTAAGCGATCAAATCAGAAGCAAAAATTTAAATGATAAGAAGGTGGTGCGGACGGCGGGACTTGAACCCGCAAGCTCTATGAGCGGCAGATTTTAAATCTGCTGTGTATACCGATTTCACCACGTCCGCGGATGATGCGATTCATATGTCACAAGTCCGGCTCCAAGTTCAAGAGCTTTCTTCGGTTTTTCCTTTAGATACCACAATTAATCAAAGAGATAGCTGCAGTTTCTGACCGGTTGACGAGGCAGTTTCATAAAACATACCAAAACGGCCACAAAACGATGTGGCCGTTTGTTTTTTTATAAGTAAGAGCTTAAATAAAAATCATCGACGAGGAATCTTCGGAACCGCACTTTTTGATTTTTTCACCGGCTTTTCATCATCCGATGTCGCAGCGACCTTTTCCTTCGGTTTCGCCACCGGCTTTTTCGCTTTAGTAGCAGGCTTCTTCGGTGTGACAACTTCCTTAACTGGCTTGGCCACACGGTCTGCCACTGTTTCCAGCTTTAGCACCTCGTTGCCCTGCTCATCCGAGGTCACATCCAGTTTGACCGTGCCGCCATTTTTAAGCTTGCCAAACAACACCTCATCCGCCAGAGGCTTCTTGACATATTCCTGAATGACACGCCCAAGCGGACGCGCACCCATCCGTTCATCATAGCCTTTATCGGCAAGCCAACGGACAGCCGCATCACTCAGTTCAATTGTCACGCCACGCTCAGCCAGTTGTGCTTCCAATTGCAACACAAATTTCTGCACCACCTGATGAATAACAACAGAAGGCAGCGGGCCGAACGGAATGATCGCATCCAAACGGTTGCGGAATTCCGGCGTGAAGAGACGGTTGATTGCCTCCAGATCATCGCCTTCGCGACGGCCAGAGCCAAAGCCAATTGCCGCTTTTGCCATATCAGCCGCACCGGCATTGGTGGTCATGATCAAAATTACATTACGGAAATCGATCTTCTTACCATTATGATCGGTCAGCGTGCCGTGATCCATCACCTGCAACAAAATGTTGAAGAGATCAGGATGGGCTTTTTCAATCTCATCAAGCAGCAGCACGCAATGCGGATGCTGATCAACGCCATCGGTAAGCAAACCACCCTGATCAAAACCAACATAGCCCGGAGGCGCACCAATCAGACGTGAAACTGTGTGGCGCTCCATATATTCGGACATATCAAAGCGCAGCAGCTCTACACCCAACGAGGCCGCCAACTGGCGTGCAACTTCTGTCTTCCCAACCCCTGTCGGGCCAGAGAAGAGATAAGAGCCGATTGGCTTATCCGGCTCACGCAAACCAGCACGCGCCAGCTTGATCGCAGCCGATAGCGCATCAATCGCCAGATCCTGCCCATAGACAATGCGTTTAAGCTCGGCTTGCAAATTGGCAAGCACGGCCTGATCATCTTTCGAGACAGTTTTAGGCGGAATGCGAGCCATGGTCGCAATCGTTGCCTCAATCTCACTCAAGCCGATTGTTTTCTTACGCTTATCCTGCGGCAACAGCATCTGGCTGGCACCGGTTTCATCGATCACGTCAATCGCTTTATCCGGCAATTTACGATCCGAAATATAGCGTGCGGAAAGTTCGACCGCCGATTTGATCGCCTCATCCGTATATTTCACTTTATGGAAATCTTCGAAATAAGGACGCAGTCCATTCATGATTTCAATCGCATCAGGAATGGTTGGCTCAACCACATCGATTTTCTGAAAGCGCCGCACAAGCGCACGGTCTTTTTCAAAAAACTGGCGGAACTCTTTATAGGTCGTTGAACCCATGCAACGGATTGCACCGGAAGAAAGCGCCGGCTTCAACAGATTGGAGGCATCCATTGCCCCGCCTGATGTGGCACCCGCCCCGATAACCGTGTGAATTTCGTCAATAAACAGAATTGCACCCGGATATTCTTCGAGCTCTTTAACAACTTGTTTCAAACGCTCTTCGAAATCACCACGATAACGGGTGCCAGCCAGCAGGCTGCCCATATCGAGCGAAAAGATCGTCGCATCAAGCAGCACTTCCGGCACATCGCCATCAACAATACGCTTGGCCAAGCCTTCGGCAATCGCTGTTTTACCAACGCCCGGATCACCGACATAAAGCGGATTATTTTTTGAGCGACGGCAAAGCACTTGTATTGTTCGGTCAATCTCGCTTTGACGGCCGATCAGGCGGTCAATACGGCCAGATTTTGCTTTCTCATTCAAGTTGACGCAATAAGCGGTCAGCGCATCCGGCTTTTTCTTTTGCGTTTCATCCGCTTCGCTATGATTGGCTGAATTATCTTCAGAGCTTGCTTCTGCCCCACGCGGAATGCGCACTTCACTGCTTTCCGGCGCTTTGGAAATGCCGTGCGAAATGAAATTCACCGCATCATAGCGGGTCATTTGCTGCTCTTGCAGAAAATAAGCCGCATGGCTTTCACGCTCGGCAAAGATCGCCACCAGCACATTGGCACCGGTCACTTCCTCCCGATTGGAGGACTGCACATGAATAACCGCGCGCTGAATAACACGCTGGAAGGCGGCTGTCGGCTTTGAATCTTCATCATAGCCGGTAACCAGATTATCCAACTCGCGGTCGATATAATCTGTGACAACACGTTTTAAATGTTCAAGGTCAACACTGCATGCGCGCATAACGGCGCCTGCGTCCTGATCGTCAATCAACGCCAGCAGTAAATGCTCCAGCGTTGCATATTCGTGGTGCCGTTCGTTGGCAATGGTCAGGGCCTGATGCAGTGCCCTCTCAAGACTGGTAGAAAACGATGGCATATGACCTCACTTTTTCTCCATCACGCATTGCAGCGGATGCTGGTTTTGGCGAGAGAATTCCATGACCTGATTAACTTTAGTCTCGGCAACCTCATAAGTATAAACGCCACACTCGCCCACACCATGATTATGAACATGCAACATGATGCGGGTGGCATCATCAATCGACTTCTGGAAAAACCGCTGCAATACATGCACAACGAATTCCATCGGCGTATAATCATCATTCAAAATAAGAACGCGGTAAAGGTTTGGCTTTTTTATGACTGTTTTGGTGCGTGTAATAACAGCTGTTCCATGGCCGGTGCCGCCATGGTCGTCCTCTTCATGATTTTGCATTACGATATTGATAGAGTTCATTTTGTCGAAAACCACTTAAAGCTCCAGCTGCATCTGATGATACATATGTAGAGAATGTTTTAAAGATTTTAAGCCCTCTGACAGAAGTTACAACCGCCAAGATTATAAAACCGTCATCAATTTTGTCAGGCCACATTCATGCACAGATAAATGCAAAATCAGCATGCCCGCCTTCAACGAACATGCTGATTTAAATTTTCACAGCGACTGATCTTACGTGATCAAACCGGCTTAATACCAGCCAACCGCCACCTGCGCTTCTTCAGACATACGATCCGGTGTCCATGGCGGATCAAAGGTCATCGTCACTTCGACATGCGAAACGCCTTCAACCGTGCCAACCGCATTTTCCACCCAGCCCGGCATTTCGCCAGCCACCGGACAGCCCGGCGCGGTCAGTGTCATTTCGATTTTGACCGTATAATCATCTTCGATATCGACCTTGTAGATCAGACCGAGTTCATAAATATCAGCCGGAATTTCCGGATCATAAACGGTTTTGACGGCCGCAATAATATCATCGGTCAGACGCAGCAGCACATCTTCAGGAATGGCTGACGATGTGTGGAAAGGAGAGCTTTTTTCCGCCTCATCCTGCGGCTTATTATCGGTCTCTTGTGTCATCATTCTTATCCGAAAAATTTCTTGGCTTTTTCAAGCGCTTCAGCAAGCACGTCAATTTCAGCAAATGTATTATACATCGCAAAGGATGCACGGCATGTAGAGGTAACACCGAAACGCTTCAAGAGCGGCTGCGCACAATGGGTGCCTGCACGCACGGCAACACCCGCACGATCAATCACCATCGACACATCATGCGCATGAATATCACCTAGCATGAAGGAAATAATCGCACCTTTATCAGGCGCCTGCCCGATAATACGCAAACCATCAATCTGCTCTAAACGCTCATGCGCATAATCACGCAGTTTTTCTTCATGGCTCCAGATAGCATGACGCCCGATGCCTTCCATATATTCGAGTGCTGCACCCAAACCAATGGCCTGAACAATCGGCGGCGTACCAGCCTCAAAGCGATGTGGCGGATGATTATAGGTCACATTTTCCAATGTAACATCTTCAATCATTTCACCGCCGCCCTGAAACGGACGCATCTTTTCCAGCATTTCTTTACGGCCGTAAAGAACACCGATACCAGACGGGCCATAAACCTTATGACCGGTAAACACATACCAGTCACAGCCCAGATCCTGCATGTCCACATGCATGTGAACAGCACTTTGGCTGCCATCCACCAACACCGGAATGCCGCGTTCATGTGCAATACGCACAATCTCTTTCATCGGCGTGACAGTGCCCAAGGCATTGGACATATGGGTAATGGCTACAAGCTTGGTTTTTTCGGTCAGCGTTTTTTCAAATTCATCAATATGAAAAACACCCTGATCGTCCACCGGCGCAAATACCAGCTTTGCACCCTGACGCTCACGAATAAAATGCCATGGCACAATGTTGGAATGATGCTCCATAATCGAAAGAACGATTTCATCGCCCTCGCCGATTTTCGGCATCCCGTAACCATAAGCCACCGTATTGATCGCTTCGGTGGCATTTTTAGTAAAAACAATCTCGTCGGTTGAATTGGCATTAAGAAAACGGCGTACCGTTTCACGTGCCTTTTCGTAAGCATCGGTTGTGGCATTAGAGAGGAAATGCAAGCCCCGATGCACATTGGCATATTCGTTGGAATAGGCATCTGTGACCGCATCTATCACGCTTTTAGGCTTTTGCGCGGAAGCACCGTTATCCAGATAAACGAGCGGTTTTCCGTGCACTTGCCGTGACAAAATCGGAAAATCAGCACGAATAGCTTCAACATCATAAGCCGATGCAGGCGTCATAATTTTGTTCATGATTATTCCTTTTGCCTACGGCAATCATACCCGGGCAGACCAAGTCCACCCGGGCTTGATTAATCAGGCATGTGCCACAAGCCAATCGGAAAGGATTGTTTCCAATGCTTCCACCAATGGCTCATTTTCCAGCTCTTCGATGATTTCGGCAATAAATGCCTTCACCAGCAAACCGCGTGCTGCTGCTTCCGGAATACCACGTGCCATCAGATAGAACAGATGGTCATTGTGGATTTCTGTAACGGTCGCACCGTGGCCGCAAGCAACGTCATCCGCAAAAATTTCCAGCTCCGGCTTGGCATCAAACTCAGCACCATCAGAGAGCAACAAGGTGTTGCAAGCCATACGGGCATCAGTTTTCTGCGCAATCTGGGCAACTTTAATCATGCCCTGAAACACACCGCGCGCTTCACCGGTTACGACGTTACGTACAATCTGCACAGAACGGGTATTTTCCACCAAATGCCCTGCTGTCATAGTCACATCAGTGTGGCTCTTATCGCTAAGCAGGTTCAGTGTGCGCATCTCAAAATCGGAATCTTCGCCGATAACATCGACGTGGATTTCCTGACGCACGAGATGGCCACCCGCATTGACCACATAAAGGGTCAGTTTGGCATTGGCACCCAATGTTGCATTGAACTGCGAAAGCTGTGTGGATTCTTCGTCAAATTCACGAACAATCACCCAGATAATATCTGCACCATCATCAACCGTTACATGGCTGACTGATGAGGACAGCGTTTCCGCTGTGCCGCCAATCTGGCGTTCAATGATCGTGGCTTTGGTGTTTTTGCCGAATTTAGCCGGAAAACGCACATGGCTCTGGCCACCAAGCTGCACATTCTGCAACTCGAGCGGTGCTTCAAGCTCTGTATCGTCAGCTAGTGTCAGCGCCCAGCCATCAGACACATAAGCCGCATTGATCTGGCCTACCGTATCATCAAAGCCTTTGGTCTGCATGGTTTCAGCAACCGAACCATCCTGCAACAGATCGCGCACAGCGGTCACAGTCACATTGCTCACCTGTTTGGCAGCCTGCGCAACGCCGTTGATAACAGCAAACTGGCTTGAACCGGCAACTAAAACAGGGCGCGTTTTGGCATCCGAGCTGCTGACAAACGGTGCAGTACTCTTAAACAGAGTACGCAGGTCCGTATAATGCCAGCTTTCGATGCGGCGCGATGGCAAGCCATTGGTCTTCAGTTCTTCCAACGCATTATCACGCGCAGCCAGAACTTCCGGTGTGCCGGCAAGCACGCCAAGGCGCTCGCCAAACATATCAATCAGGGCACTTTCAGCAGGCGTTTTCGGCCTGACGGTCTGAATATTCATAACCTGCGCCCCCTTCAAGCAACTTCGCCGATGGTGTCAGCGTAACCGTTGTCTTCCAGATATTTTGCCAGATCTTTTTCGCCTGATTTAATAATCTGGCCTTTGTAGAGAACGTGAACTGAATCCGGCACGATATAGTCAAGCAAACGCTGATAGTGGGTGATAACAATCACAGCACGATCAGGCGAACGCAGCGCATTCACGCCATCAGAAACGATCTTCAGCGCATCAATATCAAGACCTGAATCCGTTTCATCGAGAACGCAAAGACCCGGCTGCAACAATTTCATCTGCAAGATTTCAGCGCGCTTCTTTTCACCGCCCGAAAAACCAACATTAAGCGGACGCTTGAGCATGTCCATGTCGATGCTGAGGGTAGCAGCAGCTTCTTTAACCAGCTTGATGAATTCCGGAATTTTCAGCTCAGGCTCACCACGTGCTTTACGCTGTGAGTTCATCGCAACTTTCAGGAATTCCATGGTGGCAACACCTGGGATTTCCATCGGATACTGGAATGCCAGGAAGATACCGGCGGCTGCACGTTCTGCCGGATCCATTTCCAGAATGGATTCACCATTCAGGAGAATATCACCTGATGTGACTTCATAATCAGGACGGCCTGCCAGAATGTAAGACAGGGTCGACTTACCGGAACCGTTAGGCCCCATGATAGCAGCAACTTCACCGTTTTTAACGGTCAGGTTCAAACCGCGGATAATTTCTGTATCTGTGCCAGCGATATTGGCGTGCAGGTTTTTGATCTCAATCATACTATTAAACCTTATAATCGTGCTGGTACTCTGCCAGCTGAAACTTCAGCGTGGTAAACCACACAAAGATTACCCCCGTATCGGGTAAGGGCTGCGTCGTTTAACCGACGCTGCCTTCAAGCGAGATACCAATCAACTTCTGTGCCTCAACGGCAAATTCCATCGGCAATTCCTGAATAACTTCTTTAACGAAGCCGTTGACGATCAGAGCAATCGCCTCTTCTTCCGGAATACCGCGCTGCATCACATAAAACAGCTGATCATCAGAAATCTTCGATGTCGTTGCTTCATGTTCAAACTGAGCAGTGGAATTTTTCGCCTCGATGTAAGGCACGGTATGAGCACCGCAATCATTACCGATCAGCAAACTGTCACACTGGGTGAAGTTACGGGCATTTTCCGCCTTACGATGGGCAGAAACCTGACCGCGATAGGTATTGCTGGAATTACCGGCAGAAATCCCCTTTGAGATGATGCGGCTGGAAGTGTTCTTGCCAAGATGGATCATCTTGGTACCGCTATCGATCTGTTGATAACCATTGGAAACAGCAATCGAATAGAACTCACCACGGGAATTATCGCCGCGCAAAATGCAGGACGGATATTTCCAAGTTACTGCTGAGCCCGTTTCTACCTGTGTCCACGAAATTTTCGAGTTCTTACCACGGCAATCACCGCGCTTGGTCACGAAGTTATAAATACCGCCCTTGCCGTCCTTATCGCCTGGATACCAGTTCTGAACGGTGGAGTATTTAATTTCTGCGTCGTCAAGCGCTACCAGCTCAACAACAGCTGCGTGCAGCTGGTTATCGTCACGCTGCGGTGCGGTGCAACCTTCCAGATAGGAAACATAGCCGCCTTCTTCCACAATGATCAGCGTGCGTTCAAACTGACCGGTATCTTTTTCGTTGATACGGAAATAGGTCGATAATTCCATTGGGCAGCGTACGCCCTTCGGCACGTAAACAAACGAACCGTCAGTGAAAACAGCCGAGTTCAATGTGGCGTAGTAGTTATCTGAAACCGGCACAACGCTGGCCAGATATTTTTTCACCAATTCTGGATGCTCACGGATTGCTTCTGAAATGGAGCAGAAGATCACACCGGCTTTTGCCAGTTCGTCTTTGAAGGTGGTGACCACTGAAACAGAATCAAACACCGCATCCACAGCCACGCGGCCGGAAGCGTAGATATTGTCTGACGGATTTTCATCCATCGGGCTTGGCTCACCCATTTTGCGCACACCAGCCAGCAATTCCTGCTCACGCAAAGGAATGCCAAGCTTTTCATAGGTGCGCAAAAGTTCCGGATCTACTTCATCCAATGACTTTGGGCCAGTCTGATCTTTTGGCGCTGCGTAATAACGGATATCCTGAAAATCAATTTTCGGATAATCCACACGCGCCCAATCAGGCTCTTCCATGGTCAGCCAACGTTCATAAGCCTTCAGACGCCATTCCAACATCCATTCCGGCTCTTCTTTTTTGGCGGAAATGAAACGGATAATATCTTCATTCAGGCCTTTAGGCGCTTTATCCATCTGGATAATGGTCTCAAAGCCGTATTTATATTGGTCCACATCAAGAT
>JAEWHQ010000019.1 GCA_023387715.1 Pseudomonadota bacterium
CTGCCACCAGAGCAATGGCCAGCAAAATATCGGGGAAAGCCATCATCGCATCAATGAGACGGGCAATCGGGGCGTCGAGCTTCGGGAAAAACCCTGCAAGCAGCCCCATCGTGACACCAATCAGCGATGATAAAATAACGACTGCAAACCCAACCAATAGCGAGAGACGACCAGCATAAATGGTGCGCGAAAACACATCGCGGCCAAATTCATCTGTGCCGAACCAGAATAATTCTGACGGTGGTTTGAGGCGATTTACAATGGATAATTTGTAAGGATTATAAGGCGAAACCCAAGGCGCCAGCACTGCCAGCAATGTGAAAATCACCAAGATAAACAAACCGAATGCAACGGTTTTGCGCTTTAACAACCGCTTGATGAATTGCACGCTTTCGCTTGGGGCTTTGGCTGAAGATGTGATTGAATTATTCATCAGTAGCGCACCCTCGGATCGACCAGCAGATAAAGCATATCAATGGCAAAATTAATCAGGACATAAAGGGCGGCAATCACCAGTAGTGCACCTTGAATGACCGGATAATCACGGCGCAAAACCGCAGACACCACCAGATTGCCGATGCCGGGCAGGCTGAACACGGTTTCGGTAACAACAGCGCCGGAAATGAGCACAGCAACCGTGAGGCCAATAACTGTAAGAATAGGGATCAGTGCATTTTTAAGCGCATGTTTCAGGATGACTTTGCGCTCGATCAAACCTTTGGCGCGCGCTGTGCGCACATAATCATCACCTAAAACATCAAGCATAGAAGCGCGGGTAAAGCGTAAGATGAGAGCGGATGAGACAAGCCCCAGCGCGAAAGCCGGCAGGCTTAGATGCCACATCCTGTCGGTAAAGCTTGCATCCGGCCCGCCGTAGCCGGAGACCGGAAAAAAGCCATAGCGCACAGCAAAGACCTGCATCAAAATCAGTCCAAGCCAGAAACTTGGAATACTGGCGGCAAACATTGCCAGTGTAGTTGCTGCCTGATCAATGAAAGAACCGCGTCTGTAAGCTGCATAAATACCGATCGGCAAAGCAATGACACAAGCGATAATGATGGAAAATAAGGTCAGGAAAAATGTCGGTTCGGCACGTTCACTCAAGGCGCTCAACACAGGCTGGTTGAGAAAAATTGATTGGCCGAGATCGCCGCGCATTAACTGCCCGACATAATAGATATATTGCATGATAAGCGGTTGATCTAACCCCAATTGCGCCCGCAAATCAGTTATATCTGCTTGGGTCGCTTCAGGGCCGAGCATAACGGCCGCCGGATCACCGGGTGTGACGCGCACAATGACAAAAACAATCGTGACGACGAGAAACATCACAATAATCATGCCGATGAAACGCTGGATAATATATCGTATCATGTTGGCCTTGCTTACAATGTGACAGGCACTTTCATGCGGGCGAAGACCCCGCAATCAATCAAGAAGCCTGTCAGAGATAAAGGGCAGAAGACACAGAATAAACGGTTTTATCCTGTGTCTCTTTATTGAATGCGACCGCTAAAAAAAGTGCGGGCACAGGCTTCAGCCATTATTTTTTAAGCGAGACATTCCAGAAATAAGGCCATGGAGCAGGCTCAACACCTTCGAGTTTCTGCGATTTCGCGGCCACCGCGTTAAAGTCGCCGATTTTAATAAACGGCACTTCATCCATCACGACCTTTTGCACATCAGCCCAAAGCTTGATGCGTTTTTCCGGATCAGATTCCGTGTTGAACGCATTGACCACTTCACCTCGTGCAGGAGTGTCCCAATTGCCCGGTGCGCTGGTTGACATCATGCCGATTAGCGATGGCTCCGGCAAGAACGGGCTATGGGTGATGTAAATATCCCATAAGCTTGGATCACCACGGCGCTGGGTGAGTGTCGCCCAATCCACCACTTGCAGATCAACTTTAAAGCCTGCGGCTTTCAAATATTCTGCGGCCACCTGAGCCATTTTATAATGGAACTCATATTGGCGGCTGGTGAGGATGCGCACCGGATCGCCATTATAATTGGCGGCTTTCATCAGCTCGCCGGCCTTTTCAGGGTTGGCCACATTATAATGACCTTCAATGCCTGCATCGGTTGCCCATGCAAAACTATCCGGATAGAGCGAGCCGTTCAGCGCATAAAACTCTTTCGAGCCAAAAGCTGCCGCCATCATGTCTTCCTGTCCGAGCGACTGCTGGATGGCTTGGCGCAGTTCCTTGGATTTGGTCATGCCATGGCCGGAATTGAGCACAAAAACCGGCCAGCCGAAAGGCTTGAGCATCACAGGTTCGGAAGCCGTTGAGGTTTTCACACGCTCAAATGATTCAACCGGAATGGAATCCACATAGTCATATTGACCGGAAATGGCAGCTTCGACACGCGTATTGGCATCAGGCACCGGCACAAAGCGGATTTCATCGACATATTGATGGCGTGCGCCACCATAACCATCACTTTCACCGGCGGGTGAAGTGTAATCGGCAAAACGCTCCAACTGAATATATTGGTCGGCTTTACGCTCTTTCAGCTTGTAAGGGCCGGTGCCGATAATGTCGGTCATCGGCTCGGCCTGATGGTCGGCTGGCAAAATAATAGCGGCCGAATTGTTAAAGGCCAGCAATGAGACGAGCGGCGCATAAGGATCGCTCAGTGTGATCGTAACAGTTAGCGGGTCTGTCGCTTCAATGGATTTGATCATAGTGGCGGTTTGCTTGCCGCGGGATGCAACTTTGGTCCAGCGATCAAGTGAGGCTGCAACATCTTTGGATGTCATGGCCGAGCCATTATGGAACTTGACGCCATCGCGTAATTTGATGGTGTAAACTTTACCGTCAGCGCTGATTTCCGGCAAAGCAGACGCCAATAGCGGCGTGGTTTTCCATGATTTATCGAAAGTATAGAGGGTTTCAAAAATATGCTGGCTGACAATACCGACGAGATCAGCTGTTGAAACCATAGGATCAAGGGTTGGCGGTTCGCCAATGGTGGCAACATTGATAATGCCGCCCTTTTCCTGCGCGTAAGAATATGACAGATTTAATGTGGCGGCACCGATTAAGGCGGTTCCCATCATCAGTAATGTTTTGAAATTTCGCATGCTCCCCTCCGCTTATTCCACTATTAAAGAATAATTACTTTTATAGTGGAATAATACGATAGCGGCAAAACTTGTCAAGCATGGTTGCATGGCAATGGATCATGATTTTGGGAGCTGTCAAAAGCAGGTAGACGCAAAATGCTTTATTTGCAGGCATTTTCGATGCAAAATTTACCAAAAAATAAGCCCTGCTTTTAGTGGATAAAAGCAGGGCTCAATAGGATTTTAGGCGCACTAAGGCAAATTTTAAACGGTAATCAAACGACCTTCCGAGAAAAATGCATCCATCTGCTCAAGATAAGGTGCAATGTCGAAACCGTTTTTCTCTACCCATTCATCATTGAAATATGTGGAACGGTAGCGATCGCCATGGTCACAGAGCAGGGTAACCACCGATCCTTTTTCACCTTTTTTGACCATTTCGGAAATCAGCAGCGCACAAGCCCAGATATTGGTGCCGGTGGAGCCGCCACAGGCGCGACCGATAAGTTTGCTGATTGTGCGTTGTGCAGCCAGGCTGGCGGCATCCGGCACCTTGACCATGCAATCGACAACATCGGGCACAAAAGACGGCTCGACGCGCGGACGACCAATGCCTTCGATAATAGATGAGCAACGGTCGATTTCCATGATGGAACGATCCGTAAAATGCTGGTGGAAAATCGAGGCTTCAGGATCTGCCACGCACAGGCGCGTATCAAGCTGACGATAGCGGATATAGCGCCCCAATGTTGCTGATGTGCCGCCAGTACCCGCACCCGTTACGATCCAGCGCGGGTTCGGATATTCTTCATGGCTCATCTGATTGAAGATGGATTCAGCAATATTATTATTGCCGCGCCAATCGGTTGCCCGTTCAGCATAGGTAAACTGGTCGATGTAATAACCGCCGGTTTCTTCTGCGACCTGACGTGCTGCGTCATAAACGGTTTTAGGGTCATCAACCAGATGCGGGCGGCCACCATAAAACTCGATTGCCGCGATCTTTTCCTTGGATGTGGTGCGAGGCATAACAGCCACAAAAGGCAGATTAATCATGCGGGCAAAATAGGCTTCCGACACGGCTGTGGAACCGCTGGAGGCTTCCACAATGGTGGTTTGCGGGCCAATTTTGCCATTGCAAATGGCATAAAGGAACAGAGAGCGTGCCAAACGGTGCTTGAGGCTGCCGGTCGGATGGCTGGATTCGTCTTTTAAATAGAGAGTAATGTCGTTGAATTTTGGCAGATCAATGCGGATCAGATGCGTGTCGGCTGATCTGTTGAAATCTGCTTCAATTGTTGCCATTGCGCGGTTGCGCCACTCCATACTGCATGGTTGCGGGCGATTGCATTGAATAATCTGTCCCAATTCTTATTGCCTCTGTATATCCAAAATCAGGGTTACTTGATGTGAACTGACAGATATATAATTCCATTTATATGATTTTGTCAAAAATAATAAAATTTGGGGTAAATTTTTATAATCTACCCCATTAAGTTAGAATTCTATATTCGAGTTGTGATTTAAAATTAGATTATGATTTCATCTTGTTTAGGGTGGATAATACATGCTCGACATCATCCATATTATTATAAACA
>JAEWHQ010000030.1 GCA_023387715.1 Pseudomonadota bacterium
GATTATGACCAATAATCATCAGCGACTGACACTCTTCATAAAGATAGCCAAAATCCTGAATAGCCTGCAAATAATCCGATGCGCTGCCGCTATAAAGCCTGTCACTAAATTCAATCATGGAGGCATCAGGCATTTGGGCTTGCGGCCAATAGGCCTGCAAATGCTCCATGGTTTGTTGTGTGCGCAAAGCAGCAGAGCACAAAATTGCTTCCGGTATCATATTTTGAGCGGCCATATTTTGTGCCAGCTCATCAATGATAGAAAAGCCGGAGGGATCAAGCGGCCGGTCAAAATCCTTTGCTCCGATCGAAGGCCAGCTGGCCAGGGCATGACGTAATAAAAAAAGACGCTTCGGAGCTGATTTTGTCATGTTTTACCTGAACTTATGAAGAACCGGGGCTGGTGAATTGGGTTTTCTGTCTTAAATGCCAGTTTTCGTATGGATGCAGTAATTCTATCTTCATCTTACAGCATCGATATCTTAGATGTCACAAACGCTTGTTATACCTTATGCGACTATTAAAGCGGTGTTTTTTCAGATAATTCAAGCTTCACAAGGAGAAAATACAACCTTTCCTTTAATTAAGCGAATAATCTTTGGATACACACTAAAAAGTGGCAATAAAGGCTTATTTGATGTTGTGCGGATGTGAATGTCGATTTATAGAGACACCTCGTCTCCTAGGTGAGGGGTGATTCAAATGAGTGAATTAATTAACCTTGACTACAGGCCTGCCGATGACGAACCGTTCATGAATGAACGGCAGAAGTCGTATTTCCGTGGCAAGCTGATTGCTTGGCGTAATGATATTTTACGTGAAGCCCGTGAAACACTAGAAACGTTACAACAAGAAAATTCAAACCATCCTGATTTGGCTGATCGTGCTTCGTCTGAAACAGATCGTTCTATTGAGCTTCGTGCCCGTGATCGTCAGCGTAAGCTTATCTCCAAAATCGATGCCGCTTTAGGACGGATTGATGAGGGTACATACGGGTTTTGTGAGGAGACCGGTGACCCAATCAGTCTGAAACGTTTGGATGCCCGTCCGATTGCCACGCTTTCAATTGAAGCGCAGGAACGCCATGAGCGTCGGGAAAAAATTTATCGTGATGATTAATCTGACGATTTAATCATTAAACTATTTAAAAAGGGCTGTGTAATTCACAGCCCCTTTTTTATGCGCATCATTCAAACACTCGTCCGGCGATTAACGTTCCGGATTGATGGACAATTCGCCGAGCAGTTTTTCCATCTCATCTTCGATGTCAACTGACAAATCAGCTTCTATATCCGTCTCCATGTCGAGCGAGGACAACAGCTCTTCTTCAAGCATAAATGCCATGTCATCTTCAACTTTTTGGGCATCAGGCTTTTCAGGTTCGAAAAAATCTGTGCTCAGATCATTGAAAAGTGCCTGATCAAGCGCATCATCCAATGATGCAACATCATCGGATTTATCTGAGAAATTCAAATCAAAAGATGGTTCAGGCTTGGCTTCAACAACAGGTGCCGGAATGGTTGGAGCTGCAACAGCAGGTGCATTTTGGGCAGGCTTAACATCATCAAGTGATGCAGATTTTTGCGCAGCAACATGATCAAGGCGACCGGAGGAGGCACCCGCAATACTTGCAGCGGCTGCTGCTGCCGCAGCAGCAGAAGTTGATGTGAGTACGCCTTGCGAAACTTGACTAAGAGGATAGGCCGGATGCGAACGCGTTGCTGGCTTTGCACTGGGCGCGGGTGCCGCAGGCATTACAGTGCGCGGTTGCGGAGCTAGCGGTGCAACACTTGGTGCAGCTGTTGCTGGTCGGGTGAAGTTTGGTGCTGGCGTTGAAACCGGTGCCTTTTGTACTTGTGCTACAGTTGGAGCGCTTGGCGCAAAGACTGGCGCGGCAGGGGCAACTGGTGCTGTCTGATTAACGACCGGTTCACGGACTGGTGCCATACCCCGCTCCGGTTTTGGCTCAGGCGCATTAAATTGCGGGGCAGGTGCAGCTTTAGAAACATCGCTTAAAGCCAGAGGGCTTACTGGCATTGTGCTGATTGGACGAGTTGGTGCGCGGCTAAAATCTTCAGCAAAATTCGGCGCAGCATCTTCCTGATAATCATCTTGATAACGGGCAATCTGCGCTTCAGTAATGCGTGAGCCACGTGCATAATCATTGTCAGGCGTAATGTTTTGTTCAACAACCACGTCAGTTGGGCCACCGATCAGGATCAGATGTTCGACATCGTCGCGACGAACAAGAACCAGCTTGCGCTGATTATCAACCATGGCCGCGTCAACAACGGCGAGGCGTGATGAGGGATCATGACGTTCATTTTGATAATTTACAGCGCCGGTTGAAGAGCCGCTCATGCGCTTAATGATCGCATAAATAATGAAGATAGCTACTAAGATGGCAGCAAATAACAGTATGAACAGTACGATATTGGCGGCTCCTTCGCCAAGAATACCGCTAAGCGATTCCCTCATCCTGTGACCCCTTTGAATTTTCGATCAGGACTATTTCATTAAATGCAGACCAACTGGCTTAACCTTCTGATTAAGCCAATATACCTGATCTGTTTTCAAGCTGCATATCTACAAGAGATCAATCGCAGCACAATGGTTTAAGTTAATTACAGTCTATAAAAAATGTGGTTAAAATCGTGTTTGCATTGTTAATTGGCTTTTTACAGTCCTTAAGCGCTTAAAATGCCCCATAAATATAAAACCATCAAAACCGCATATTGCTAAACGATTCGCGCCCCGTTCCTTGTATGAGCCATCTATGGCTAGCTTGGTTGGACACGGGCTTGGTGGCCGGATTTTGCTGCAATAAACACCTTGAGCATCAGCCTTATCTGTTTATGAGTGAACAGCTTACAGGAAATTTTAATGCAAGAGTAGTTTAGCGCGTTAAAATTAGCTATCACAGCACGAGCGATAAAAGAAAATCTAAAGACAGGGTGGCGGGGCGTATGTCTCAGCAAACAAAGACCGAACTTTATTCAAGACCGGTTGTAAACGAAAAACCGACAGCGGGATCCGGCCTCAGATTATTGGTACTCGGTCTCGTGCTGATTGCGCTTACCGTGTTTTTCTTCCTGTTTCGTGATCAATTAGGTGAGGGCTTTGTGCTGGCATTGCTTGGAATACTGGCAATGCTGGGGGTCTTTTATCTGTTTGGTTCCACCATTGGCCTGATTAAGTTTAATCGCGGTGTGAAAGACGGGCAATTATCCCATTCTTTCCTCGATACAATGCCGGAAGGCACGGTTGTTTCCGACACCAAAGGCCATATTGTCTATGCAAATCAGGCCTACGCGCAGATGACGGGCGCTGCTAACAGCGATGAATTGCGCTCACTTGATGCTATTTTGACGTCCGAATCCGGTGGCTCGGATGCTATTTATCGCTTGTCCAATGCCGTGCGCGATGGTTTTTCTGCGCAGGAAGAAATTCGCCTGACCGGCCCCTTGGTTCATAGCCATAATTTACATTCCACCAGCCTGACGCCGACATGGTATCGCATCAAAGCGCGCCCTGTCGCTGCAAGTGAACTACATAAGGGCCCGTTGGTCGCGTGGCAGATTGCCGATATTTCGCAGGAACGCGCCGAACAGGAGCGCTTTTTTCAGGACTTGCAGGAGGCAATCGATCATCTTGATCATGCACCCGCCGGTTTCTTTTCTGCCGATGCAAATGGCCGGATTATCTATCTCAATGCAACATTGGCCGAATGGCTCGGTGTTGATCTGGCAGGATTTGTGCCGGGTTCCTTAACGCTTAATGATATTGTTGCCGGAAACGGCATGGCCTTGATTAATTCCGTTAAAGCCGAACCAGGTTCCAGCCGTAACTCCGTCATTGATCTGGATCTTGCCAAGCGCAATGGCCAAAGTCTGGCTGTTCGCTTCTATCATCGTGTGCAGATGCAGCGTGATGGTTTGCGCGGCACCAGCCGCACTATCGTTTTAAACCGTGCGGAAGGCGATGATTCATCGGCGGCGCTGCGTTCAGCCGAAGTGCGCTTTACCCGCTTCTTCAATTCGGCACCGATGGCCATTGCTGCGGTTGACAGTAAAGGGCACACTTTACGCACCAATGCGCGTTTCCTCGATATTTTCTCCGGTGTTGTTGAAGCTGATTCAGTTGAACGCGGTTTTCCGGTGGAATCGGTAGTGCATGAGCGCGACCGTGAAACCTTCTCGCGTGCGCTGACCGCAGCCTTTGCAGGCCAAGCCAGCATTACACCGATTGATACGGTGTTGCCGGGCAATGAAGAGCGTCATGTGCGCTTTTATATCAGCCCTGTCACCGATATTGGCGGTGAGGATGCCGATGAGGCAGCAATTGTTTCCGCAGTTGAAACGACCGAGCAAAAAGCCCTTGAAGGACAGATGGCACAAAGTCAGAAAATGCAGGCTGTTGGGCAGCTTGCTGGCGGTATCGCCCATGACTTCAACAATGTGCTGACCGCCATTATCATGTCGTCGGATCTGCTGCTGAGCAATCACCGTGCTTCCGATCCGTCCTTCCCTGATATTATGAATATCAAGCAGAATGCCAATCGTGCCGCCTCTTTAGTGCGACAGCTATTGGCCTTCTCACGCCGACAGACTTTGCGTCCGGAAGTACTTGATCTTACCGACGTGCTTGCAGATTTACGTATGTTGCTGGCAAGGCTGGTGGGCAAAGATATTGATCTGAAAATCGAGCATGGCCGTGATCTTTGGCCGGTGCGTGCTGATCTTGGTCAGTTTGAGCAGGTAGCTGTCAATCTGGCGGTAAATGCCCGTGATGCAATGCCGGAAGGTGGTTTGATTACGCTTCGCACCCGCAACATGCCGCAGGCAGAAGTTGCAGCCCTGCAATATCGTGAATTGCCGGAAGCTGATTATGTTGTCTTCGAGGTACAAGACAGCGGCAGCGGTATCGCACCGGATGTTTTGGAGAAGATTTTTGAACCGTTTTTCACTACCAAAGAAGTAGGCAAGGGCACCGGCCTCGGTCTCTCCATGGTTTACGGTATCATCAAACAGACTGGCGGCTTTATTTATTGCGATTCCGAACTTGGCACCGGCACAGTGTTTAAAATCTTCCTGCCGCGCCATGTTGTTGAGCATAAAGCCGAAAGCGAACAGGCTCCGGCTGTTAAAGAGAAAAAACAAGAGAAAAACGCCGACCTTTCAGGCTCTGCAACTGTGTTGCTGGTCGAAGATGAGGATGCTGTGCGTATGGGCGGCGTGCGTGCGCTGCAATCGCGTGGTTATACGGTGCATGAGGCTGCATCCGGCGTAGAAGCACTGGAAGTGCTGGAAGAGCTGGGCGGCAAGGTTGATATCGTTGTTTCTGACGTTGTTATGCCGGAAATGGACGGGCCGACACTGCTGCGTGAATTGCGTATTCATTACCCTGACATCAAGTTTATTTTTGTGTCCGGTTATGCCGAAGATGCTTTTGCGCGTAATCTGCCGGAAGATGCCAAATTTGGCTTCTTGCCCAAACCGTTCTCGCTCAAACAGCTTGCAACTGCCGTTAAGGAAATGCTCGAGAAAGAAGACTGATGCGCGAGACAGAAAAGCGTATCGTACCACCGGCTGATTTTGCGATTATCGGCGGTGGGCCTGCCGGTTTAATGGCGGCTGATTATTTAAGCCGCCACGGACAAAAGGTAACGCTTTATGAGCGGATGCCAACCGTTGGCCGCAAGTTTTTAATGGCAGGTAAATCAGGACTTAATCTGACGCATAATGAAGATTTTGAGCGCTTTATCACGCGTTACGGCGACCGCTTACCGTTTTTAAAGCCTATGATTGATGGTTTTACACCTTCGGATTTGCGCCAATGGGCAGATGATCTCGGGGCTGAAACATATGTCGGGACTTCAGGCAAAATTTTTCCAAAAGTCATGAAGGCATCGCCGCTGCTGCGTGCTTGGATCAGCCGGCTGCAAGAGCAGGGCGTGGTGATTAAAACACGTCATGAATGGCTGGGTTTTAAAGATGAAGGCCATATTGTGCGCACGCCTGATGGTGAGCTTTTCATCAAACCTGATGCCACTATTTTTGCGTTGGGTGGTGCAAGCTGGCCAAAGCTTGGTTCTGATGGTGGCTGGCAAAAAGAATTTGCAGCCCACGCAATTGATTTTGAACCATTGAAGCCTGCCAATTGCGGTTTTGATGTGGATTGGAGCACTGATTTTAAAGAACGCTTTGCCGGTGAACCGGTTAAAACCGTGGTGGCAAGGGCAGGTGACCATAGATTGCAGGGCGAATTTGTCATTACGCCTGACGGTGTCGAAGGCAGCCTCATCTATGCTTTTGCAGCAGATTTGCGCGATAATTTGCTTGGAAACCAAAAAACCGTGCTGACCCTTGATTTGGCACCCGCCCAAACAGCAGAAAAACTCACGCAAGCTTTACAGCGTCAAAATCCGAAAGCCAGCCTTTCAACGAAATTGCGTAAAGCAGCCGGATTAAGCCCTGTCAAAATTGCATTATTGCGTGAATTGCCACCACTTTTGCCCCACGAAGATATTGTGGATCGCATTAAAAATTATCCGCTCACTATGCAAAAAACGCGCCCGATTGAAGAAGTGATTTCATCTGCCGGTGGCGTGCGCTTTGGTGCGTTGAATGATGATTTGATGCTGATGAACAGAGCAGGCACATTCATTGCGGGAGAAATGCTTGATTGGGAAGCGCCGACAGGTGGTTACCTTTTAACCGCTTGTTTTGCTACCGGATTACATTGCGCGCGCGGTGCCTTGCAATGGGTTTTACAAAAGTAAGCGCGGGTTTTCATTTCAGTTTACATTACATATTGTTCATGTTTTTTTATAATGCTGTTCATCAACGGTTCATGCGGCACATTATAACTTGAATTACTCTCTTCATTCAGGACTTTTCTCTATTTCCAATGGAGTTTTAAAATGAAACGTCTCGTTACAACTCTTTGTGCCACCGGCATCAGTGCAGGTATCATTCTTTCCTCAGTCGCGGGTTCACTCGCGGCACCGATTTTGCCGACAGCACTCATCAATCCGTCCAATGTCGTGGATGTGCAACATAAGCGTCCGCCGCAACATTCAAACAATCACCGGCCACGTCCGCCGCATCAGGCAAACAAACCGCGTCCTCCGCAAAATTCACATAAACCGCGCCCCCCGCATCATAATGCCCATAAACCACGTCCGCCACAGCACAGCCATAAGCCGTCACGCCCGGGTTATTGGAATGGTCATAATGGCTATCAGCATTCGCGTCCGGGCTATCGGCGTCACAGCGATGGTTGGTGGTATCCAATTGCAGCCTTTGCACTGGGTGCAGCAATTGTGGGTGCAACAACACCAAAGCAACCAGCACAACCTTCTATGAGCCAGTCACATGTAAACTGGTGTGCGAATAAATATCGCTCATATCGTGCTTATGATAATACATTCCAGCCATATAATGGCCCGCGCAAACTATGCTATTCACCATATAGCTGACAAAAATCGTATAGATTTTAATTTTAAAGCCCGTCTTCATCGCCATGAAGGCGGGCTTTTAGCATCAAAAAAACGTTATTTGTCGATGAAGGTTTGCCTCTCAAGGCAAATCAATGTAATTGTTAGGACTTTCTTAACGGTAAAATAAACTGCACGCGAAGGCAAAACCTTCGTATAAGTTTGATATTTCCCGTCTATGCTCGTTATCAGGTGAGAGCCTTTCTCACCATCAGCTGCCGGTTTTGGCCGGCAAATTGAAACGCGTTTGTTTGTCTTTGAGCAATTCAACAAACAGTTTTAAAAACAAAAGGTGTTTAATGTCGTCTAAATCAGTTTTAGAAAATATTCAGAATTTAGTTGGTCATGGTGTACATATTGTGCAGGCTGTGCGTCAGTCATTGGGTTATTCAATTGAAGAACTGGCAGTCGTGTGCGGTCTGACCAGTGATGAAATCACATTGTTGGAAAACAGCGACCAGGTTGAGCCCACAAAACTTGCACGTATTACCACTGCCGCAGGCTTCCAGCCTGAAACAATCGACAAAATACTGGTTAAAGCTTCTTAAAAAGGAGCAGGTAATTATTTACCATATTCTCAAAGACAGGCCGTTTGGCCTGTATAACCCCTCTTGCTTCCTGAAACAGATCACGTTTTAATGAACTGTCAATAATTGACTGCCATCTGTTGTGGGTATGTGGAACGCAGTTTTGAATGGAACTGTGTTTTTTGTTAAGCGAGCGAACGGCATTTATGAGATATAAATCAAGTTGGTGCGAAGCCGACACGACAATGAATGAAAAGCGCCTGACAAAATTGTCGGGCCGTTTTGTTGTTATTGCGGTTATCGGCGGTGTTCTGACAGCCTGTGCAGCACCGGCAACGGATCAAAAAACAAAGTCTAAAACCCGTTCAAAAGAATATTTTGCGGAAAGCCAATATGGCGTAAAGGCAAGCCCGCGTGTGACCACGCAAAAAGGCAAGCCTTTGCCGCGTGGCGGCGGGCGTGATCAGGTCGGCAAACCTTATAAGGTTCGCGGCAAGTGGTATAAGCCAAAAGAAGATCCGAATTATAAAAAGACGGGTCGTGCTTCTTGGTATGGTGATGCATTTCATGGTCGTTTGACAGCAAACGGCGAAATTTATGATATGCACCACCTAACCGCCGCGCATCCGACTATGCCACTGCCAAGCTATGCCAAGGTTACTAACCTTGCTAACGGCAGTTCGCTGATCGTACGTGTGAATGATCGTGGTCCTTATTCTAATGACCGTATTATAGATCTGTCAAAGCAAGCTGCTGACATGCTTGATTACACGCATCACGGCACCGCCGATGTGAAAGTGGAATATGTTGGCCGCGCACCACTTGATGGTAAAGATGACCAATATCTGATGGCATCTTTTCAAGATGGCTCCGATCCGATCGGGCAGCCAGCTACTGGTGTCATGATGGCCATGAATGGCCCGACACCAACTGCGCGACCTGATAATAGTCCTTTTGCGACAGGTCAGTCACCATTCGCATTTAGCAGCGAGCCAGCAACCGGCTCTATGCAGGGTAATATATCGGGCGATATGCCGATGCCAGCCGCTATTCCATTGCCTATGGCACGTCCGGCAGCCGGTTTTGGCGTAGCTGAGGCTGATCATAACGGTTTTGGCGGTATGGCTGGTTATGCTTCAGACCGTATTGCGACAGCGTCGTTCAAAGAACAGCAGACCTATGGCGGCATCTTGTCTGCCGATGCAATTTCGGCTTCTTGGCGCAAACAGAATATTTCAGCCCCGTCAGACATTGATTATGTCGATCTCGGCTCTTTCTCCTCGAAGGAACAGGCTGACAAAATCGCTGATCAGCTGAATAAATATGGCAAGATCAGCCATGTGACCATTCCGACAGAGCAGGGTGAGATTTTCACCCTGACTGCAATTGCCACCAACGGAAATAATGATGCTCTGTTGCGTCAGGCCTGGCAGGCAGGAGCGCAGGATGCCTTTGTCGTGCGTGTCCGGTAACACCAAAAATCAAACCAGATCAGCATTGCGCAAATTATCGCGCGCAATGCTGCAAACATCAGTGCTTTTTATCAGCATTTATGCAGGGCAGGTCGCTTATGCAGCTGATGATTTGCAAATAAAAGCACCACAGGTTTTGCTGCTGGATGATAAAACCGGCACCGTGCTTTTTTCCCGCAATAGCGAACAACAATTTCCGCCAGCATCACTGGCTAAGCTGATGACGGCTGAAATTGTCTTTGATGCACTGCAAAAGCAAAAAATTAAATTAGATGACAGCTATGTGGTGAGCGAATATGCATGGCGTACCGGTGGCGCACCATCGCGAACGCCAACCATGTTTGCCAAAATCAAATCATCACCGACAATTGAAAACCTTATTCAGGGCATGATAGTGCAAATGGCTAATGATGCCTGCATCATTTTGGCTGAAGGACTAACAGGCAGCGAAAAGCAGTTTGTCACGCTTATGAATGAGCGTGCTGAGCACTTAGGGTTACAAAACTCGCTCTTTGTCAATTCAACCGGACTGCCAGCCGATGGTCAGCATGTGAGTGTTGGTGATCTCACCAAGCTCGCACGTCATATTTATCATCAATATCCCGAATATTATCCGTATTTTGCCAAGACCGATTTCACTTGGAATAAGATCTTCCAACGCAACCGCAATGAGCTGCTTTATCTGGATATCGGCGCTGACGGGATGAATGTTGGCGGCACCAAAGAAAGTGGTTTTGCACTTGTCACATCTGCCGAGAAAAATGGCAGGCGTTTATTTTTAAGCCTTGCAGGCCTAAAGAACGAAAAAGACCGCACCGAAGACGCACGTCAGCTCATTGAATGGGGCATGAGCAATTTTGATGATATGCGGCTTTTTTCCAAAGGTGCAATCGTTGGGCAGGCACAGGTTTTTAATGGCACACAAAGCACAGTGGCGCTTATTGTCAAAGACGATGTGGATTTGCTGCTGCCACATAACGGACAGGATCAGCTTACAGCTGAAATTGTCTATCGCGGCCCCCTGGATGCACCGGTTAAAGCCGATCAGCAAGTGGGAAATTTAAAAATAAAATTAGACAAGCAGATTGTGCGCGAGCTTCCTGTTTTTACCAGCCAAGCCATTGAAGTTGGTAACTTGGAAGAGCGTTCGCTCGGTGCACTGGTTGAAATCGCAACGGGCTGGATACGTAAATTCCGTTGATTATTGATCTATGCTTGCGTCTCTAAGCTAAGCCGCATAAGACGGTGATGAGTGTCAATGATTTTAGCAAGGAGCGCATAGCTGGTGGCCGGATTGTTCATAACATTCGAAGGCGGCGAGGGCGCTGGAAAATCAACGCAAATTACGTTGCTGGCTGATTACCTGAAAAATGCAGGTTTTGAT
>JAEWHQ010000074.1 GCA_023387715.1 Pseudomonadota bacterium
ATCTGGAGCCGTTAAAAGGCCAGATGGATTTGGTTTTGACCGATGCGCCTTGCACAGGTGCCGGTACATGGCGTCGCCGTCCTGATGCCAAATGGCGCCTGACCGAACAGCAATTGGAGCGCCGTGAGCAAGATCAGCAGGATGTGCTGAACAGCGCCAAACATTACCTGAAAGCTGGCGGCCGTTTTGTTTATGTGACCTGCTCGATTTTCGACAGTGAAAACAACCGTCAAATTGAGAAGTTCCTGGCTGAAAACAGCAATTTCTCGGAAGAGAAAATTGATCTTGCATCAATTGCAGGGGCTGAATTTGGTGATGTTCAGCCGGTTTTCTTGTCTCATGGCTGTGTTTTCTCACCTAAACAGACCATGACTGACGGTTTTTATGTCGCAATTCTTAAAAAACAGGCCTGACGACAGATTATTTATTCTCGCCCATGCAAAATAGTAAAAGAATAACTGGCTTCTTTAACAATTGAGCAGCATAAATATGAAACTGTCATATTCAGTCATGTGTGTGTTGGGGAGGATTTATGTCGGATGCAAGAATAGCCGAGGCTGATTTTCAGCTGCGTGTTGAGGAGAGCTTCGCAAGGCAGCCGGCCTTAAAGCTGATCGGCGCGGATTTAACGCGTTGCGAGCCGGGTATCGTCGAAATCGAATTGCCCTTTCGCAATGATCTGACCCAACAGCATGGCTATTTGCATGCGGGCATTATTTCGGCAGCACTTGATTCTGCTTGCGGCTATGCAGCATTTACGCTGATGCCAGCCGATGCCGCCGTTTTGACCATTGAGTTCAAAGTCAACTTGCTGGCACCGGGGCAGGGTGATAGGTTTTTATTCCGTGGCGAGGTAACAAAGCCTGGCCGAACCATCATGGTGAGCGATGGTCAGGCCTTTGCGGTGACCGACACGGAAGTGCGGCTGATTGCGACGATGACTGCAACGGTGATGGTGGTGCAGGATCGCAAAGGTTTGCAAGGCTAACCTGTATCCAAACGGCATAAATTAAGAGCCTTTTTATCGTCTGCGTTACATTAAATGTGCTTCGTTCATAACTGTTGTTAAGAGCGACGAAAATGACCATTGCAACATGGACATTTTTTCTTTAGATGCTTCACATGAGCACCAATCATCCCGACACAATCCTTATCATCGACTTCGGAAGTCAGGTCACGCAGCTGATAGCGCGTCGTGTCCGTGAGGCCGGAGTTTATTCCGAAATCGTGCCTTTCCAGCTGGCCGGTGACGCATTCAAGCGGATCAATCCGCGTGCTGTCATCCTGTCCGGAAGCCCGCACTCAACCACTGATATTGGCAGCCCGCGTGCGCCGCAGGCAGTGTTTGAAGCCGGTATTCCGGTGCTTGGCATTTGCTATGGTGAACAGACCATGTGCGAACAGCTCGGCGGCAAAGTTGAAAGCGGCCATGACCGTGAATTTGGTCGTGCCTTCCTTGACGTTCAGGAAGACAGCGCGCTGTTCAACGGTCTGTGGGCAAAAGGCACACGTCATCAGGTTTGGATGAGCCATGGTGACCGCGTAACTGCGCTGCCTGAAGGCTTTAAAATTATCGGAACCTCCACCAACGCGCCTTATGCTGCTATCGCTGACGAAAAGCGCAAATATTACGGCGTGCAGTTCCATCCGGAAGTGGTGCACACACCCGATGGTGCAAAACTCCTGCAAAACTTCGTCCACAATATTGCTGGCATCAAGCCGGACTGGACAATGACCGCTTACCGCCAGCAGGCTGTGGAAGCCATCCGCAAGCAGGTTGGTTCGGGCAAAGTGATCTGTGCGCTTTCAGGCGGTGTGGATTCTTCCGTTGCAGCTCTTCTCATCCATGAAGCGGTTGGCGATCAGCTGACCTGTATTTTGGTTGACCATGGTTTGATGCGCAAAAACGAAGCAGCTGATGTGGTTGCAATGTTCAAAGAACATTATGACCTGCCGCTGATTTTGGTGAATGCACAGGATCGTTTTATTTCCGCTCTGGAAGGCGAAACCGACCCTGAGAAGAAGCGCAAGACCATTGGCCGTCTCTTCATCGAAGTGTTTGAAGAAGAAGCCAATAAGCTTGGTGGTGCTGACTTCCTCGCACAGGGCACACTCTATCCGGATGTGATTGAAAGTGTTTCTTTCACTGGTGGCCCTTCGGTTACAATCAAATCGCACCACAATGTGGGTGGCTTGCCTGAGCGCATGAATATGCAGCTGGTCGAGCCATTGCGCGAATTGTTTAAAGACGAAGTGCGCGTGCTGGGTAAAGAGCTTGGTCTTCCCGATAGCTTCATTGGCCGTCACCCGTTCCCGGGTCCGGGTCTTGCTATCCGCTGCCCGGGTGGCATCACCCGTGAGAAGCTGGAAATCCTGCGTGAAGCCGATGCGGTTTACTTGGATGAAATCCGCAAAGCCGGTCTTTATGACACCATCTGGCAGGCTTTTGCTGTGCTGTTGCCGGTGCAAACCGTTGGCGTGATGGGCGATGGCCGTACCTATGAATTCGTATGTGCGCTGCGTGCGGTCACATCGGTTGATGGTATGACAGCAGATTTCTACCATTACGATATGGACTTTTTGGCGAAGGCCGCCACCCGTATCATTAATGAAGTTCGCGGTATTAACCGCGTGGTCTATGATATCACTTCGAAGCCTCCGGGCACCATCGAGTGGGAATAAGTTAAAAAACAATGCGCCAATCGGCGCATTGTTTTTTTGGGGGCATGTCTCCCAAAAGTGGGAACCGGTTTTGGGATAAAGACATGGCCAAAACCAAAAGTCAGATCAGTGCATAAACCTTAGCGAGCAAACGAATGAACAGCAGCGAAAAGATTTATTCCGGCAAAACCAAAGACCTCTACGCGCTAGAAAACGGCAACGTTCTTCTGGTGTTCAAGGATGATGTAACCGGCGCAGACGGTGTGATCGATCCGGGTGCAAACACCGTTATTGGTCAGGTTGAAGGCAAGGGACGCAAGTCTCTCGCTATGACGGATTATTTCTTCAAGCGTCTGCATGCTGCCGATGTGCCGACCCATCTGGTCAATCTTGATCTGGAAAAAGGCACTATGGAAGTGCGCCGCGCCGAGCCTTTGGGCAAGGATATCAACGGCACCGGCGGTTTTGAATTTGTTTGCCGCACACGCCCTTGGGGCAGCTTCATTCGTCGTTATCAGCAATATATTCGTGATACCGAGCAGAAATTTGACAATCTCGTTGAGATCACTGTCAAAGATGATGAACGCGGCGACCCGCTGATCAATGATGATACAATCGTGGCTCTTGGTCTTTTGAGCCCTGAGCATCTTGCAAAGGCTAAAGACATTACCCGCAATGTATGCCGCATTGTTGAGGCTGACCTGCGCGGCCTCGGCCTGACACTGATTGATATGAAAATTGAAATCGGTCTGATTGATGGTGAGGTTGTGGTGATCGATGAGATTTCTGCTGATGCCATGCGTGTTATGGACGAAACCGGCAAAGTGCTTGAGCACGCCAAAGTCTATGAAAAACTGATCGGCTGATTGATCATCTATATCGGATTGTGATGAGAAAAACACCGCCGCGATTATCCATTCGTGGCGGTGTTTTTTTATTTAAAAGCATGTGGAATTGTCTGGAGCAGTTTTCACGAAGGGCATTTTGGGTGTAAACACGAAGAGCAGCGCATGGGCATGCGCGCGACTTTATTTCAGGGAGAAAATGAATGCGTATCGGTTTAATCGGTTATGGTAATATCTCACGCACCTTAATGAAGTTGCTGAGTGATGAATTAGCCGCTCCTTTAACCTCCCTGACCGTTTTAAGCCTGCCGGAATTTGCAGAAACCACACGCCAGCAATTGGCGGAAGAGGGCAAGAAAGTTGCCGGTGAACTAACCGTCGTTGATAATGGTGATGCGTTTTTAAGCGCTTCTTTTGATCTGGTAATCGAATGCGCAGGCCATGCGGCCGTTTCAGCTTATGTGCCGGAATTTTTAAGCCGCGGCACAGATACAATCATTGTATCCATCGGTGCGCTGGCTGATCAGGAGCTGGAAACACGTTTACGCAAAGCGGCTGAAACGGGCGGTGGTCAGATCATCCTGCCGGCGGGGGCTATTGGTGGTGTTGATATTCTGTCGGCTCTTCGTCCGACAGGTCTGACAAGCGTTACCTATCGTGGCCGCAAGCCACCTGTGGCTTGGTCCGGCACACCTGCTGAAGATATTCTGGATCTGCCGAATGTCAAAGAAGCGGTGGTTTTCTTCAAGGGTAATGCGCGTGATGCAGCGCAGCAATATCCGAAAAATGCCAATGTGGCGGCAACATTGGCGCTGGCTGGTCTAGGTTTTGAAGCCACGAAAGTGGAGCTGGTGGCTGATCCGCAAGCACCGGGTAATGTGCATGAATATCATGTGGAATCGCCGGTTGCCAATTATCGTATAGAGATTGAAAATAAGCCATCGGCAGGCAATGCCAAAACCTCTGTGACAACAGTTTATAGCGTGTTGCGCGCGGTGATGAACCGCATTCAGCCGGTGGTTATTTAAGTTTTAAAGTGTGATTGATTTAATAAAAGCGGCGCATTTTAAGTGCGCCGCTTTTTTGTTTTTAAAGAAAACGGGTGGTGTAAATTTCATTTGCCGCTAGTGGCAAAAGACGGTTGGCCATTTCGGCCTTCAGGTCTTCCAGATGTGCTGCCTCTTCTGGTGTTTTATCGGCCTTGGCACCAAGACGCACAAACTCTTCTTTCACATGACCGGGTTTGATCACTGCTTCCACGGTTTTGCCGCGATAGGTGAAATGCCAGACATAAGGCCCCGGAAATTCGTCGATGACGTTTTTGCCGCCTAAAGATTTATCAATGGTGAGGCGGTTGTCCGTCAGGGCACGGGTGACCATTTCCATGGCATCACGGCCGCCAGGGCCTGAAAAGGCGGTGTTGATGACAATTTCACGGCGCTCAACAGGTTGATCAAACAGTGCAAAACCTGCCTGCATGGCTTTGAGTGCATGGGTTACACCCCCTGGAAAACCACCACCATGATAGGTGTTGATATCGTGAAACGAGAAGGTGAGCTTCATGCCGTTTTCGGCAACGGTGATAATGTCATGCATGGATCATGGCTTTCAGATTGGGGATAAAACGGTCTAAAAAACGGGTGGTGGCAGGCATGAAATGCGAGCCGTGATGAAACATCGGATCAAGGGATGAAATAATCATCCGGCCATTGGTCGAGACGTCATCTACATAAAGGATAGGGCGGTTGTCACCATCGCGCGCCAAAATTTGAGCACCTGCCGGTGGCTCAAACCAGCCATGCAAGTGCCAGGTTACATCTTGGGTGGTCATATCTTTCATGAGCGGGTGTTTAGGGTCTGTCACCCGCACTCCGAGGTCGGCTTTCTCATCCAGCCACCACCACCAATTGGTCGGCGTTTCGTGGAAAGTGATATGATCCAGCCACAGATCTGACCGGCTCTCGCCCAAAGCAATGACCGTGCCGCCATTTTCTAAATGTTTGGCAATAACGGGCTTTTGCGCAATCATCCTCTGTGCCGGTGTGCGGCATGGCACCCAGAGAATATCTGTTGGCGTGAGTGTGGCGCCAAGCTCTTCCGGCGTTGTGATGACATCAAAGGCGTGGCTATAGGC
>JAEWHQ010000093.1 GCA_023387715.1 Pseudomonadota bacterium
CTGCATATCACTGCCTGCCTGCACAATGGCCGGAATTTCAACCATTTGTGCCCACCATTCAGCCAATGACAAATTGCGTGGATGGGCGTCCGGCTTGTTGTCTGCACCGATTTTGCCGAAGAAAACAAAATCTGGTTGTAACTCGCCAATGGCTAAACAGGAATGACGGTCACGCAAGTTGCCGGTGCCGACAATCAGCTTTGGTGTGTAGCGTTCAATCGCTTCGGCAACCGTTTCCTGATTGCCTTCAATATGGAGGCCATCAGCACCAACGCGACCGGCAATGCGCGTGTCATTGAGAATAAGCGCTGCTGCGCCTGCCTTTTGGATGAGTGGCACGACTTTTTCTGCAAAAGCCTGAAACTGGGTTTCATCGGCATTGGTGGTGTCGAGAATAACGCTTGCAACATCGCCGCCCGACAAAGCCTGTTCCAGCTGTGTGGTGAGTTTGGCGGCATCGCTCAATGGTGGTGTTACCAGAACAACACGGCAGCGGTTCTCGAAGCTATTTGTCTGTGTGTTATTTGTTGTCATGGAAACAGCTTAAATCCTTAAATTTTGATCGAATTCGGGCATAGAACAAGTAAACCAGATTGAACAGCCCCGATCATGCCTGTTGTCACTTTGTTATACATTGGAAGGAAAGTTGATTTTCATAAGCCATAAACTGCCCCATTCCCGCGCTATATTAAAGCCAGTGATATGTCTGCGATACCTGAATAATCAATGTTGTGCAAAGCAGTACGGCTTTTTTCAGGTGAAAAAGCCAGGTGAGGTGTCACCGGTCTGACAATGGCAATTTGAGTTGATGGGGTAGAAATAATATGACCAATACTATGAGCGCAAAACGGGACAGTCGTATTGATGTCTTCAGAGCATTGGCATTGCTGACTATTTTCATCAATCATGTTCCCGGCACAATTTATGAAAACTTTACCCATAAAAATCTCGGATTTTCGGACGCGACAGAAGCTTTCGTGCTCATTTCCGGTATGGCGGTAGCCCTTGCTTATGGTAATAAATTCATTTCCGGCAATCGTTTGCTGTTAAGCCTTAAAATGTGGCGCCGTGCCGGTGTGCTTTATGTTTCGCATATGATGACCACGCTGGTGACAATTGCGATTTTTGCCGGTGCTGCCATTCTTTTCAGCCGTCCTGAGTTTTTGAACCAAATCAATATCGGCCCTTTGATGGAAAAACCGGCTGAAGCTATGACAGGGCTGGTTATTCTCGGTCATCAGCTTGGCTATAATAATATCCTTTCCATGTATGGCGTGTTGTTGCTGATGACACCTGCTTTATTGCTGCTGGCGCGTGTGAGCCTGCCGCTTTTGCTGGCGGTATCAGGTGCTGTTTGGCTGGCTTCCGGTGTTTTTCATATTGCGCCGCCTAATTTCCCCAATGATGGGGTTTGGTTTCTCAATCCGTTTTCCTGGCAGTTTTTGTTTGCCATCGGTATTGCCGGAACAATCCATGTGCGTAATGGCGGAGAAATTCCGGTACGCGGCTGGATGATGGCGCTCGCTGCCGGTTATCTCGTTCTGGCGCTTGTCTGGGTGCGTTGGCCTTTATGGGGGGTGGATATTTCGTTCGGCCTGCCGATGGTTCTGACAGGTTTTGACAAGACCTTCCTGTCCTTGCCGCGTCTGCTGCATATTCTTTCTATCGTCTATCTGCTTGCGGCTATTCCGGCTTTGGCGAATTTGGCGCGCACCGCTCATGACCATCCATTAGCGATTTTGGGTCGTCATTCATTGCCGATTTTCATCGCCGGTACTTTGCTTGCTATGGTGGCGCAGGTGATGAAGCTGGTTAATCCGGGTGGTTTTTGGGATGATACACTGCTGATTGCCGCTGGTATCGTCGCGCAATTTGCATTTGCTTATTATCTGGAATGGCTATCCGCCATGAAACAGAAGGCCAGAACCAATGCGGCACCGGTGGCGGCACAGCCTGTCAAGGTGAAGCTGGAGCCAAAAGCCGAGCCAAAACCAAAACCGGCCTTCGGAACGGTATAATTTGTGCTTCAGATGTTACTAATCGCTAAAATGAGTGGAAAAATTAACCCTCCATTAATCTTAACGCGGTTTAATCAATTCATATCCGGTTTGGCCGGATTTTGACTGAAGTGGTTTTACCACTTTGTCTGACGCCTCCCTGTTAAAACTCCTGAGGGCCGCTTATGCGGCTCTTTTTTTATGCTTTTTCAAAGCGTTAGAAAGATAGAATCGTTTTTTAACGATTGGTTACTTTTTTCTCTAAAATTTCCTGCCCTGTGGTTATTAACCCAAAATTAAACATATTCTTGCGCGACCGTGTATGAGTGTGCAGTTTGCGGTGGAGTTTCGTGTTGCAGCGGTTTCATCCGCTCCCGCAACATGATCGAACAGCAGCTCAGACATTAGTTTTCGTGTCCGTCAGGTGGTTTGGTTCTGCTTGAGTCGGTCATTGAGATGGGCACATATAAATATGGGCTTGAACGCATTTGATATGCGGTCAGGCCGCGGGATGGTGAAAAAGTGATCACAGAGCAGCAGCAGTCTTTGCCGGGCAATACAATCCGTTTGGCAGATCGCAAGGTCTATTCGGATTCTTTCAAACCGTTTTACCGTGAAGGTATGGATCTGGTTGAAGAAGCGGCAAGTTATCTGGATGGAGATGGCCGTGAAGAATCACGCGGTCTTTCCAATGAAGCGGCAGCACTTTACGCCTCCGAATCCATGCGCTTGACCACCCGTCTGATGCAGATCGCTTCGTGGCTCTTGTTGCAGCGTGCGGCGCGTAATGGCGAAATGTCCCGCGCACAGGTCACAGCTGAAAAGAATAAGTTGCGTCTTAATACACCCTCTGCCGAGCAAAGCACTGCCGGTTGGAGCGAAATGCCGGATCGTTTTGTTGATCTGATTGAACATTCGCTGCGCTTGCAGGAGCGTGTGCGTAAAACCGATCAGGAAGTTTACGGCGAATTGCTGTCTTTCCGCCCGCCGGTGCAGCAAAATCAGGTGTCGCAGCAACTGGTTCTCCTGAAAACGGCTTTCGGCGCTTCTTAATAATTTCAGTTTAAATAAGCGGTTCTCCGTAATTTGTTTCTCTTTTGTTCACATTTGTGCTGTTAACTCAGTGCAATAGAGCTAGAGTGAACATATGAAACAGGCGATTCGCATCATTGGCATTGATCCGGGCTTGCGCAATACCGGTTGGGGTATTGTCGAGTCGCTCGGCAATTCTTTGCATTTTATTGCATCCGGTACGATTAAATCCGATGCCAAACTCGATCTGGCATCGCGTTTGTGCCAGCTGCATGAGGGCTTGGCCAAAGTTCTGCATGAGCATTGCCCGCATGAGGCAGCGGTTGAACATACATTCGTCAATAAAGACGCGACAGCGACACTGAAGCTGGGGCAGGCGCGCGGTATTGCGCTGCTGGCGCCCGCTCAGGTTGGTTTGCCTGTGGCTGAATATGCGCCCAATGCCGTTAAAAAAGCGGTGATTGGTGTAGGGCATGGCGAAAAACAGCAAATTCACATGATGGTAAAAGTTCTCATGCCACGCGCTCGCTTTGATACGAGTGATGCGGCAGATGCCTTGGCAATTGCCATTTGTCATGCGCATCATCGTGAAAGTTTGGTTGGAAGCCTGCGGATAGCCGCAAGCGCTTGATTAAGGGTTGTTGAATGATTGGCAAGCTTAAGGGCGTGGTGGATGAAATTGCCGAAGATCATGCCATCATTGATGTGCACGGTGTCGGCTATGTGGTTTTTTGCTCGGCACGCACATTGGGCAATCTGCCCTCAACCGGTGAAGCAACCGTTTTACTGATTGAAACCTATGTGCGTGAAGATGTTTTGCGCCTGTTTGGTTTTGGCACGAGCTTGGAGCGTGAATGGTTCCGCTTGTTGCAAAGTGTGCAAGGGGTGGGCGCGAAAGTAGCGCTTGCGGTTTTGGGTGCTTTGACACCATCTGAACTGGCCAATGCTATTGCGCTGCGTGATTTGGCTATGCTGAGCCGTGCGCCGGGGGTTGGCAAAAAAGTGGCCGAGCGTCTGGTGACCGAGCTTAAAAACAAAGCACCGGCCTTTGCAGGCGAAGCGTCCGGCTCGATGGGGCTTAAACAGGAACTTGGTGAAGGTGTTGCATCCAGTGCTGTGACTGATGCAGTGTCGGCACTTGCCAATCTTGGCTATTCGCGCGAGCAGGCAGCCAATGCCGTGGCTGCGGCCATCAAACAGGTGGGTGATGATGCCGATTCGGCTAAGCTGATCCGCTTAGGCCTCAAGGAATTGTCGCAGTGACAGTTGATTTGATTTTGACTTCGCGTGTAAGGCGTTAAGCATGGATGATACAGACC